>NZ_JBSYHW010000073.1:0-11421 GCF_056108345.1 Cyanobium sp. NIVA-CYA 375
GTTGATCGCAACCCACGAGATGGTGCATGGCACCCTGCTGGGCTTCCGGACTCTGGAGTTTCGGCGGTGGTATGGCAACTTGGCGTTCGTTGTTGATTGGAAAGATGACGGAGAAGTACTCCGCACTCAGAAACATCACACTGATGACCGCGTCGCTGCGACTAATTTCAATCTGGACTACATATTCGCGGAAGCGGCGGTGTATTCCTCGATTGGTTCTTCACTGTTCTCCATTCGGCACACGCCGCCGGGATGCTTGTTTGATCAGAAGGGTGCACCTGTGCTCCCCAAAGGTGGAGATTCAGCAAACCTTGCGTTCACAGTTGGCCTTCTAAATAGCTGCGTCGCCAACGTGTTTCTGGACGCACTCTGTCCGACCGTAGACTTTAACTCGGGATCATTGGTAAATGTTCCAGTTCCTGAAAAGATTGATCAGACTTCATTCATTGGACTTTCTAGGCTGCTCGTAGAAATCAGTCGTGTCGACTGGGATGCCTACGAGCGGAGCTGGAACTTCCAATCACTACCCCTCATAACAGCTTCCTCCGATACAGCTCCCACAATAGAAGCAAGTTACACTGCTTGGATTCTCCAAAACAAGGCAAACATCGCTGAGATGAAGCGCCTGGAGGAGGAAAACAACCGCCTCTTCATCGACGCCTACGGCTTCCAGGACGAACTCACTCCCGATGTGCCGATCGAGCAGATCACGCTCACGGTGAATCCCGCCTTCCGCTACGGCGGCAACCTCACCGAAGACGAGCTCTGGATCCGCTTCCGCCAAGACACCACTAAGGAGTTTCTCTCCTACACCACAGGCTGCATGATGGGCCGCTACAGCCTCGATCAACACGGCCTGATCCTCGCTGACTCCCGCGACAGTCAAGTTGAGCAACTTTCCGCCTACGAAGCCAAAGTCGGCAAGCCCCTGAGCGAAGTCCAGTTCAAACCCGACCCCGACGGCATCATCCCCGTGCTCGATGGAGAGTGGTTTGAAGACGACATCGTCGCCCGCACCCGCGAATTCCTGGCCGTCACCTTCCCCGAGAGCAGCGTCGCCGAAAACCTTCGCTTCATCGAAGAGTCCCTCGGCAAAGACATCCGCAAATACTTTTGCAGCGAGTTCTACAAAGATCACCTGCAGACCTACAAGAAGCGGCCGATCTACTGGATGGTGCAGAGCCCCAAAAAGGGCTTCTCCTGCCTGATCTACCTGCACCGCTACACCAAGGACACCCTCAACCTGGTGCTCAATAACTACTTCCGCCCCTACCTTCAGAAACTGGAAGCCCGCTTAGCCCAGCTCGGGCTTGATCAGCTCAACGACGACCTGCCCGCCCGTGAGCGCACCGCCGCCCGCAAGGAGGCCGAGAAGATCGCCAAGGTGCTCAAGGAATGCCAGGCCTGGGAGCAGGACGCCCTGCTGCCCCTTGCCCAACAACGCATCCCACTTGATCTCGACGACGGCGTGAAGGTGAACTACCTCAAGCTGCAGGAGGTGCTTGCGCCGATCCCTGGCCTGGCGGCCAAGGAGGACTGAGCTGATGGCTGGGCAAGACGCTTCAGCTCAGGGGCAGAGTCGGGCTCTTGGGGCAGAGTCAAGGGCAGAGTCAGGGGCAGAGTCGCTACTTGCCCTCGCTTGGTCACAGCGCCAATCGCGCCGTGCCGGTCATCAGATACTGAATCGCCTCACGCCCCCGCCGCGGCAAGGCCTCAACGGCGCCCGCCTCGATCAGTTGCTGCAGGGTCTGCGATACCGAGGGTTGCTTCACCTGCCACAGTTCCACCAGCTGGGCCTGGGTCTGGGCCGTAGCCGAATCCACCTGCGCCCAGGTCAGCAGACGATCCCAGGCGGTGTCGCCCAGCTGCTCTTGCAGCTCCGCCTGGTTGCGTTGCCGCAGCGTCAGCAGCAGATCCTCCAGCCCCACCGGCACAACGTCGGCGCCTGCGCTGGTGAGCCCCAGCAAGCCTGTGATCCCATCCTCCAGAGCCTTCAGCATCCCTCGCAGATCGCCGCGGAACAGTACGTACAGCCGCTGCACCACGGCAGCCTCCACAGGGGGGCGCCAGGGTCTGTCTGGATCGAGCTGCAACGCCTCATAGCGATTGGCCAGCAACTGCTCCACATCCCCCAGCGCCAGAGGCTCCAGCACCAAGGGATTGCTGAACACCGATCGGATCTGGGTGTGGCTCTGCACCACTGTGCGCACGGCATCGGTGGTACCCACCACGATCAGATGCAGGCCGTCGTGCAGCAGCGCCTGATCGCGGATACCCCGGAGCAGATCCGCCGCTCGCGACGCGTCCGCCTCACTGAGATTTTCGAGGTTGTTGAGGTGCAGCACGATGCCGCGGGCGCCCTGGCCGATCGCGTAACGGAGCAGGTCGCGCAACACCCGCGGCCCATCCAGCAGCAGCGCCCCTGGAGGCGTGGCCACGCTCTCGCTCTGGCTGCCGCCAAGCCCAAGCCCAAAGGCCGACAGCGACAGTCCGCCCCCACGCAGGCGGATACTGCGTACCAACTGTTGGGCGGTCTCCACCTCGGGTCCCGCTGCCGTTGGGCAGTTGGCCAGCACGGCGTCATAGACGCCGGAGAGCAGCTGGCTCAACAGGTGTTCGCTGGCGCCTTCAGCACTGATCGGGATGATCTCGTCACAGCTCCAGTAGCCCCCTGCCTGGGCATCGGCCTTTACCGTTTGCACAAGCGTGGTCTTGCCGATGCCAGGGCGACCCGCTACCGCCTGCCGCGAGCTGGGGCTGCTGCCGATCGTGGTCAGCAGCAGCTGTCGCTCCCTTTGCCGGCCCACAAACAGGCGCAGCGGCGTGGCCTGCGAATCCGCCCGCAGGGTGGCCTGGAAGTAGGGCGAGGAGCGCAGGTTGTAGAGGCCCCACAGGTTCGGCAGCGCCATGGCGGCAAGTATTGGCAAAGGGCTGCGGCCAGCCAATACTGGCTATGTATTGGCCGAATTGGCAATACAAAGCCATGACCCGCACCCCCGCCGCCACCAGCCGCATCCACGAGAGCCTCGATAGCGCTCTTGCTCGCAAGCGTGTGGTGCTCTGGTACGACCCCAATGGCGAGTGGGCCTCTGAGTTCGCTGACTACCAGCCCGCTGCGGCCGAGAAGCTGCGGGTGGAGCGCAATGAGTTCTCAGTGAAGGTGGCGATCAGCCGCGCCCCCCTGGATAAGCGTTTCCTGCTCTACCTACCCACCGCCAAGCCACCAGAGCCGGACAACTGGTTGTTGGACCTGCTGCTGGCGGGCCATGAGTTCACTGCCGATCGGGCCTCACTCGACATCCAGGAGGCCGGCCTGACACTGGAGTTCAAGGAGCTGGCCCAGCAACACAAGGCCTTCTTCCGTTCGCCGGTGCGCACCAGCAAGCTCAAGGAGTTGCTGCGTCCCAACGACAACGAAGCGTCAGTGCGGCTCAAGATGCTCGCCGTGCTGGCCAAGCAGCCGCCCGATATCGACAAGCTGCTGCTGCATGCCTTCAGTCAGCTGGAGCCGGCCAACCCCGATGGCGACGATCCGGTGGAAGCCCTCTATGGCAGCCAGCAACTGAGCGGCCACTTCTGGAGGGCAGTGGGCGAGAAGTTTGGCTACGCCAGCCCGGAGCCCAATCTGCGCGACTTCGCTGTTGGTTTGTTCAATAGCGTCAGCAGCATTGGCCCCTCTGGCGAGCTGCTGCCCCACGCCCGGGTGTTCCTGAGCATCTGGAAAGACAGCCTCAGCTCTAGGCCGGCCTTTGAGCAGTGGAGTGATCATCTGGCCGGTGTACTGCGCGTAGAGGAGCAGCTCAACGACGCACCAGAGAGCTACGAGCCAGATGACGACGACAGCTATGAGCTGATCGAGCGCTTTGTGCTCAGCCGCCTGCTGCAGCGTTTTCACAGTGGCGCCTCAGATACAGAGCTGCTGGAGACGATTCGCAACCGCAGCAGCTCCTGCTGGTTTGGCAAGCACCAGCACGGCTACCGCGCCTTGGAGCAGGCGATCACCTTCCGCGGCTTGCTGGCCAAGGCTGATCTGCAGGTGCCCAGCTTTGAGGAGGGACTGCAGCGCTACTGCAACGGCTGGTGGCGCCTGGATCAGGCCTACCGCCGCTGCATCTTCCACGCCCGCACCTACCAGCAGCCCGGGCTGCTCAAGCCGCTGCGCGACTGGCTCGAGGCCCAGTACGTCAACAACGTGCTGCTGCCGCTCACCAACCGCTGGAGCGATCAGGTGGCTGGCCTCAGTAACTGGGGATCGAGCACTTTGCCGAGGCAGAAGGAGTTCCACATGCGCTATGTGCATGCGCCGCTCTCCTCCAAAGGTCTCAAGCGCCTGTTTGTGGTGATCTCCGATGCCCTGCGCTACGAGGCCGCCCGCGACTTCGCTGAACGCCTCAACAGCCAGGCCGGCAAGGGCTGGCAGGCCGAGGTGGAGGCCCTGCTGGGGGTGCTGCCCAGCTACACGCAGCTGGGGATGGCAGCGCTGCTGCCCGGTGTTCAGCTGGGCCTCAACCCCAGCGATTCCAATGCCCTGGTGGATGGCCAGAGCGCCGCCGGCACCGACAACCGCGACAAGATCCTCAAGGCTTACGCCAAGGGCCGCGCCAAGGCGATCAAGGCGGAGGACTTCCTGAGCCTCGCCACCAGCAAGGAGGGTGCTGAACTCACCCGCGACTACGACTTGATCGTCATCTACCACAACTGCATCGACCGCATCGGCGACAAGCGCGAAAGCGAGGCCGACACCTGCCAGGCAGTGGAGCAGACCTTTGATGAGCTGGAGCTGATCCTGCGCAAGATCGCCAGTCTCAAGGGCAGCCAGGCGGTGATCACCGCCGACCACGGCTTCCTGTTTCAACAGGAACCAGTCGATGCCAACGACCGCGCCGAGTTCCCGCCTGCCAGCGAGCTCAGCTTCAAGAACAGGCGCTTTGCCCTGGGCAGTGGCATCAAGGCCAGTGCTGGCCAAAAAGTCTTCACCGCTGCTGAGTTGGGTTTGAGCGGCAGCTGGGAGGCAGTCTTCCCCCTGGGGCTTGATCGCTTCCCCCGCTCAGGCTCAGGCTCACGCTTCGTGCATGGCGGCACCTCCTTGCAGGAGGTGGTGGTGCCGGTGATCAAGCTCAAGCGCGAACGCAAGGACGAGAGCCGGGTCGTGGAGGCCGAGCTGCTGCGGCTACCCGCCAAGATCACCACCGGCAAGCTCTCCTTTGGCCTGTTCCAGCTGGAGGCGGTAGAGCCCAAAAAGCGCCTGCCCTTGCAGCTGCGCATCGGCCTTTACGCCAAGGCCGATGGCGCCCTGCTCTGCGCCCACCGCTGCGTGCTGCTGGATTCCGCAGCGAGCGAGGCCCGCGAGCGGGAGCAGCAGGTGGTGCTTGAGCTCTCCAACGCTGCTGGCGACTACAACAACAAGACCCTGGAGCTGCGCCTGGAGCAGCAGCTCGATGGTGTGGCTACGCCAGTTCCCTACAAGACTATGGAGCTGAAGCTGCAGCGGCCCTTTGGCAGCGACTTTGACGACTTCTGATGGCCTTAGTCCATGGCTAAACTAATCGGGTCAATGGCTGAGGCCGCCATGCAGGAGCGTTCAATGCGAATGGTGAACGTCCACCAGGCCAAAACCCACCTGTCGCGTCTGATCGATGAGGCCCATGCGGGCGAAACCATCGTGCTGGCCAAAGCCGGCAAGCCCTGGGCGCGGCTGATGCCCCTGGCGCCGCCCGTTCCCCAGCGCATCCCGGGCCGGTTGCGTAGCCGGGGCCCCCTCAGCCAGCCCGACCTGCTGCTCCAACCCATGGACCCCAGTGAATTGGAGAGCTGGGAGTCCGGCGCCCTACTGCCTGAGGCGCCGCAGCGATGAGCACTGGGGAGGCCTACCTGCTGGACAGCCACGCTTTGCTGTGGTGGTGGTTTGATCCCGATCGCCTTTCCGGCGCTGTGCGCGAGCTGCTCAGCGACCCAGCTACTCCCGTGCAGGTGAGTGCGGCTTCTGTGTGGGAGCTCAGCCTCAAACACCACCAGGGCAAGCTGCCCGAACTGAACGGCGTGATCGCCGATCTGCCTGGCTTGCTGCAAGCCGATGGCTTTGAAGCGTTGCCGATCTCCCTGGCCCATGGGCTGCGGGCAGGCAGTTACAGCCAGCCCCACCGCGATCCCTTTGATCGCATGCTGGCGGCCCAGGCCGAACTAGATCGACTGGTGCTGCTGAGCGCCGATCCCCAGCTTTCCAACTTCCCCTGCCAAACCCTCTGGTGAGATCCGATGGCGCCTGAAGCACCCAGCCCCCTGGACCAGAAGATCCTTGAGCACTTCCCTGGCCTGGTGGTGCGCAAGGACCTCACCACCGAGCTCAAGCAGAACGCCGTAGTGCCCACCTACGTGCTCGAGTACCTACTCGGTCAGCACTGCTCCACGGACGACCCGGCCCAGATCAGCGATGGACTGGAGTCGGTGCGGCGGATCCTCTCCAAGCATTACGTGCACCGCAACCAGGCGGAGCTGATCAAATCCACCATCAAGGACAAGGGCAGCCACAAGGTGATCGACAAGATCACCGTGACCTTCAACGACAAGGGTGGCTTCCACGAGGTGGAGTTCACCAACCTTGGCATCAAGAAGGTGCCGATCGAAGATTCCTACGTCAAGCGCTATCCCAAGCTTCTGGTGGGTGGCATCTGGGCCATCACCGATGTGGAGTACGAACTCCCCACCGACCCCAAGGCCAGCCCCTGGCAGATCGCCGGCGTCAAGCCGATCCAGGTGGCCGGCGTCGATCACGACGAGTTCCTGGCAGCCCGGGCCCAATTCAGCACCGACGAGTGGATGGACGTGCTGATGCAGAGCGTGGGCTTTAACCCCGAGCCCTTCACGAGGCGGGGCAAGCTGCTCACCTTGATCCGGCTGATCCCTTTCTGCGAGCGCAACTACAACCTGCTGGAGCTGGGGCCCAAGGGCACGGGTAAGTCCCACGTCTACGCCGAGTTCTCGCCCCACGGCATGTTGATCTCAGGCTCAGAGGTCACCGCCCCGAAGCTGTTCGTGAGTAACGCCAACGGCAAGATCGGCCTGGTGGGCTACTGGGACTGCATCTGCTTTGACGAGTTTGCCGGCAAGGACAAGAAGGTCGACAAGACGCTGGTCGACATCATGAAGAACTACATGGCCAACCGCACCTTCTCGCGGGGCATCGAGCAGCTCACAGCGGAAGCCTCGATGGTGTTCATGGGCAACACCCAGAAGTCGGTTGCCTACATGCTCAAGCACTCCCACTTCTACGAGCCGCTTCCCGACAAGTACATCGATTCGGCCTTCCTCGATCGCATTCACGCCTTCAATCCAGGCTGGGAGGTGCAGCCCGTGCGCCATGAGCTGTTCTGCACCGGCTATGGCTTCGTGGTCGACTACATCGCCGAGGTGCTCAAACACCTGCGCACCGAGGACTACACCGGCCTCTACAAAGCCCACTTCGAGATCAGCTCGGAGGTATCAACCCGAGACCAGACGGGTTTTGAGAAGACTTTCTCGGGCCTAATGAAGATCATTCACCCCAACGGCAAGGCCAAACCAGAGGAGATCGCCGAGCTGCTCGAGTTCGCCATGGAATGCCGCCGCCGGGTGCGGGAGCAGATCCTGCGTATCGACGACACTTTCAAGGCCAACGACTTTGCCTATCAGCCAGTTGGCGGTGGGCCAGCTGTCACGGTGCTGACGCCGGAGGAGCAGCAGTATCCGGCCTTTGCGGGCCTGCGGCCTTTGAACCCAGAGGGTGCCCCTGAGATCACCAGCGCAGAAGCCGTAATACCAACAGTGGCCGTAAGCACTCCCGCAAACACTGAGCCTGCAAAAGAACAGCATCTGGTGGTGCCTGAGAACACCAAAGGTTGGAGTTACCGGCGCCTATTTGCAGACCACCTCAGAGGTTGCAGTGCCATCATCATCCGCGACCCCTACATCCGCGCCTTCCATCAGATCCGCAACCTGGTGGAGTTCTTGCGCATGGTCAACGAGATCACTCCTGTGGGCGATGAGGTCACCGTTCACCTGATCACAGGCTCCGATCAAGAGACAATGGAAAAGCAGGTAGAGAACCTCGGCCAGGTGCAGGATTCCTTTGCCGGTACCTGCACTCCATTTAGTTGGGAGATCGATGCAAGCCCGAACTTCCATGCGCGCAGCATCACCGCAGACAATGGCTGGAAAATTAGTCTCGACCGTGGACTTGACATCTTCCAGTGGTTCGAGTTTTCAGCCTTCAAGGCAGAAGCTGCTATCCAGGAAGCACGGATGGTGAAGGGATGCGAGGTGAGTTACATCAGGACTGAGTCCTGATAATTAGTCGGCCTCCTGGGCCACCATCCAGACCTTCTTGAGAGGAAGGGCGAGGCGGATTTCCTCGGGCAGCTGCTCGTAGTGGGCAAAGAGCTTCTCCAGCAGTTCCTTGCGGCTCCACAGGCGGACGGCAGAAAGTTGCGGTGGCCGCGGGGACGAGGCTCTGGCATCGATGGCCCCGGTCCTGAAGCAAGCAATCTGGCTTTTTGGCGGATTCAGCCGAAACCCTTAGTCGGCCCGCGGAACCCAGGCGGCAGCAGCGGTATCTCGATCTCAGCCCCCTGCTCCACCGGGTAGCCCTCCAGCTCCAAGTGCATATCGCTGCTCACCAGCGTCAGTGGTGGGTCGAGATCAATGGCCTCCATGAACACCATCACCAGGTCTTGCCCCGCTCCGAGGCCATCGGCATGGCGCTTGACGTCCTGCTGGAAGCGCAGGGAGGTGTATTTCTTGAGGTCGGGCCGGGCCGAGAGCACGTTGGTGCGTAGGAAGCGGCGGTTGCCGTACTCCGTCTCGTTGACGAACAGCACATAGGGCTCATCCCCATCCGGCCCGGGTAGATCGTCCTGAGTGGTGATGTGGAATCCGGGCACGGCGTCGTCTCTCCCTGGGCAATGCTTCCAGCATCCGTCATCCGGCCAGGATGGTGAGGATCTGCCAGCGGCTCTGTTGATCTGCGCTGATGAGCCCGCTGTCGCCTGAATCGATCCGTGCCAGCAAGGCGGACTTGCCGCCGATCGCCGCGGTGATCACAAAACTGCGCCGCCAAGACCCTTACATCCAGCAGGAGCAGCACCGCTACCGCTCCCCGCGTGGCTTCCAGCACTGGGCTAATCACCTGGCTTTTGCAGCCCTGATTGAGGCGGGTCTGCAGGTAATGGATGAGCTGGAAGATCCGATCGGGTTCTGGGCGGCCACCACCTGCCGCTGGGCCCGGCTTGTGGAGGCCCCGCCCCGCTTCCTGGCACCGGAGCTGGCCGAGGCATTTCGCCGCACCCCCTCTCCCCGCCTCGATGACGAGCTGCCGCAGGTGCTGCCCTGCTTCCGGCTGATGCTCCCCGATGGCGTCTTGTTCACAGAAGACGGGGTGCCGATACCGGTGGTGATTGTGGCTGACCTGCGGGTGATGGCCAACTGGCTGCCGGCCGAGGCCCACCGCATCAGTGGCATCAGCTGCGTTGGTCTAGCCCTCGATGGCAGCAGCTACCTCACCCGCCATTCCTTTGCCCAGATCGGTGAGCGCCAACCCACTGCGGAAGATCTGAGCCACCCGGCCTGGCAGTGGGATGAGCAGGCGGTGCAGAGCACCAACCAACGCATGGAGGGCCTAGCGATCAATGCCCTGCTCGTGCAGCTCTACCAGCCGGAACTGCTCACCACAGCCCCGGCCGCCAAGGTGCGCAGCGGTAAGGGCTTCTCGGGTGGTGGCAGTGCCGACGACACCGGCGCCGTGAAGCCCCAGGGACCGGTGTGGATCGGCAAGGACTTCCGGCTTGATCACACCACCAGGGCGCCTGCACCGGGCAGCCCAAGCGGCGCCAGCGCCAGCACACCGCGCCGGCCCCACTGGCGCCGAGGCCATTGGCACACCGTTCTGCATGGCGAGAAACGCCAGAGCCGCCGGATGCAGTGATTTCGGCCGGTGTATGTGGGGCTCAGCTGATCGCCCGCTGGCCCTTCCCAGGCTGATCAACTGCTGTTGCTTATGCCTGTGGCGGCTCCTGGTCTTCAGGGTGCCTGGGTCGTATCTGACGGTGGGGACTGCAGCTCTATCGGGACTGTTCGCAGACCGCAGTAGCAAGCCCAGAATTCCACTGGCCCCCATACAGCGAGGCTTAAATCACCGATGGGTTTGGCCTGCTCCAGTAGAGGGTGGAGCTTCTTCTCTGTGACGTGACTCCAATCGCTCTGAGCGACGCGACGGTTGAGTTCCGCCAGCTGAAAGAACTCCTCTCGCCTTAAGTCGCCGGCTTCCCCTTTTTCGATCTTGGCCAGGGTGCCGTAGGCAAGCGTCTCAACATTGATATCTGCTGCTGCCCTACGGGCGGTATCAAGGGACCAGCCGCAATGGAGCCGCCAGTTCAAAAGCATCAGGCCAAAGGCCTCGCGGCTGGTCTCCTGCTGCTCAACGAGCCCGGTGTAGCTGAGAGCTTCCTCAGCGGCAGGTTGCGGTTGATCAGGCTGCTCAGGGTCCAAAGCTGCTGGCTGCATGGGACAAGATAGAGACAAATGTTGACATCCATCTCTTGCCGTTGGGCGCAACCGAGCAGAAACCAGGAGCTGTAAGCCCGCCATCACGGACTCTTGGCCGGTGCACCCAGTACGGGGCCCCAGGGCCTGCTGATGGGTGGCTTGACGACGCGTTTACGCAGCACTGCCCCTTGCGATGAAGACCCAGGCTCAGTGCTGCCCTCATCGCTTTTAAACAGCTCCCCCTTTTGGCTGATCTGCGCCATTGGTTCATAGAGCCTCAGTGCATCGGCCAGCCAGCGGCGCTGCTCCTCCACCAGCGAGGCCGGGGCCTCAATGCGGATGCCAGCTCCCAAGGAGAAGATCCAACGCCGCAGCTCGGGGTCGTCGCGCAGTACCCACTCCGGCAGGTCCAGCTCTACCGGGTAGGGGTGCAGCACATCGCTGTCGCTTGTCATCACCAGCTGCTGCGGTTCGGTTCGACCCCAGCTGTGGCCAGGCAACGGCCGTGACAAGCGCAGGTTGCAAGGCAGAAAACGCTCCAGCTCCTGTCGCGCCACCGCCATCACCTGCGGGCTACAGCGGAAGCGCAACGTCGAACGTGCGGGCTGCTCTCCAGCTGTGATCGTCCGCGTAAAGGCCAGCTGCTCTGTCAGATCGCTGCCTAAATGCAGGCTGCCGCAGTGCTGCTGCAACAGCGAGGAGCGCTCTAGAGCAGCCTGGTGCATCGACAGCTTGCGGCCGGCCCGGGCGGCGCTCTTGATTAGGTGGATAGAAGCGAGCGGCTCACAGGCCAGCAGGCCCTCCGCCTGGCCGATGTTGTCGTGCTCATGCAGCAGCAGCCAGGAGCCGCGATCGAGCAGCAGCTGCAGCGGCCATACCTGTAGCGGGCTGGAGCGCTCTCCGCTG
>NZ_JBSYHW010000074.1:0-10992 GCF_056108345.1 Cyanobium sp. NIVA-CYA 375
CCAAGCCGTTCACCACCGCGCAGAAGAAGTGCAGATCCAAGGTGTCGATCGTGTCGCTCATCTGGTGGTAGTGCGGGTTCCGCAGGAATGAAGTGTCGGTGACCATCAGGGCGTTGTAGCCCTGATCCCAGAAGGGGCTGTGATCGCTGAGGCGCACATCGGGCAGCAGGCGGCCGGCCAGGGGCACCGGCAGCACCTTGGTGGGCACCTGGCTGCCCATCGCCCGGGCCAGCGCTGGCAGCAACAGGGCAGCTGAAACGTTGGCGACCAGGGCGATGAAATCACCGCGATCGCCATAAATCCGCTCCATCCCCGGCAGCGGATAGGCCTGCTCATCGGCGGTGTAGGCGAGCATCTCCAGGCTCACCATCAGCTGCAGCGGTTGATGGGCGGCGCGCAGCTCTCGTGCCAGGGCGCGGCTGCCGAGCATCCCCCACTCCTCCTTGTCGAAGGCCACGATCCACACCGGACGTGCGGGCTGCGACTGGCTCCAGCGCTGGGCCAGCTCCAGCAAGGCGGCGACGCCACTGGCGTTGTCGTCGGCGCCGATCGAGTGCAGCGGCCCGTCGTAATGGGCGCCCACCAGCAGCGGCGCCAGAGCGTTGTCGCGGCCCGGAAGCCGCAGGATCAGGTTGGTACCGGCCTCACCTGCCTCGTGGAAGTGGTGCTCCTCCACCGGGCCCAGAGCACTCAGCTGCTCGTGGATGTAGGTGCGCACGCCCATCAGCCCCAGCGGATCCCACTGGGCATGGCGTGGTCGCGCCACCTGCTGGAGATGGGCGAGAAGGCGGTGCTGCAGGTGCTGATCCATGGAGCTGGGATGGGGTGAAGACGCGGCTCAAGGGCCTGAGCAGCATCCCGATGACGACCGGGGAGGCAGTGCACCAGGTGCTTGCCGCTCTGCTCAAACGGCTGCTGCGTACCACGGCGGCGATTGATCGAGAACGGTTCGATCGCCATGTGCAGCAGACCATCACCGGCCTGCCCACCACCATTGATCGACCACCGCCGGGCTGCCGTACCAGCTCGCCCCGAAGGCGCCGCCATGGGCTACACCCGGCAGCACCAGGGGGGTTGAGCCCGCCAGCAGAGCTGAAGCCACCGGCACCAGGCCGTCGCCACGGTCAAGGGCGTTGCCGGTGCTGTTGCGATAGGCCGTGGGCGCCAGCCGCCGGGCCAGGGGCGTGGCGCTCTGCAGATCAAGATCTCCCGCCACTGAGATGTAGCGCACCCGATCCGCGAAGGTCGCCCCCGGCAGCCGCCGCGCCACCATCTGGCGTAGCACCGTGGCCTTGAGGGCTGTGTGGGGACTGCCCAGCATCACCAGGGTGTCGGCCAGGGCTTTGCCGTCGTAGCGCCGGCCCTGGAAGGGGGCGGCATCAAGCACCAGGCGCAGCATGATGCCGCCGGAGCTGTGGCCGATCAGGGTCACCCTGCCGGTGGGGGAGTGCAGGGCCAGCTCGGCCATCGTTGCGGCGACCCGATCCAGGATGCGTGCCCAGCCGTAGGCAAAGACTGTCAGCAGCCATTCGGCCTTGCTCACCGGCACCACCCGCACCGGCTGAGCGCTCGTTTGCTCCAGTCGCTCAGCCATCGGGGCGTAGGACTCCTGGCTGATCAGAAAACCCCCGAGGATCACGATCGGCTGGCATGGCAGGGGCATCGCTGGCAGGCGGGCTTGATGAGGTGATCCTCAGCTGGCCTGCCGTACCCGTTTGACGGCCAGGCCAGCCTCCACCGCCGTGACGGCAGCCAGAACCAGCAGCCCGATCAGACCGATGAGTTGGTTCGAAGCTTCTGCGGCGGCATCAGCGTTGTTGCCGAGCACGGCTCCGGCCACGCACCACACCGTGGCGGCCAGGGCATGAACGATCACCAGAACGGAGATTACCGTCACACCCACAGGGCGCAGCTGTTCCCACCATGGGTCCATTCCCGCCCCATTGCCCCGTGAAGGTGATCGTCGATCTCTGCGTTGTTCAGATCGGGGTCGGCGTCAACCTGGCCACCTACACCGCCGCCTGCGAACGGGTGCTGCTGGACGCCGGCCTCAAGATCCAGTTGCACCCCAACGGCACAGCGATCGAGGGCGAGTGGGAACCAGTGTTCCAAGCCATCGAGGCATACCATCAGGCCGTGCACGCCATGGGCTGTCCACGCACCTACACCACCCTGAAGGTCAACACCCGCATCGATCGGGACCAGACGCTGGAGGACAAGGTGGCCAGTGTTGAAGCGCTGCTCCAACAGCGGCCGGATCGGGGCCATTGATAGATCGGCCAGTCCGCTTTGTCAGCACGGCAAGCCGAGCCTCCCCGACGCCGACGCCGCTAGAGTGGGTTTAGCTGACCTGAGCAAGGAGAGACCATGACCACGACCCAGGAGAGACCCACCACGCTTCAGTGCGCTTGCCCGGGATGCCACTGCACTATCCAACCGGAAACACCGTTCCGCAACGGCCCCCTGTTGTTCTGCAGCGAGGCCTGCGGCAAGGGGCACCCCAATGGTGAGCCCTGCCACGCCGGCTGTGGCTGTGAATGCCATGGCTGAATCCGCTCGACACTGTGCGGGTCCGATTCCCCTGGAGCTGCCAGCCGGCGTGCACCAGCTCTGCCGCTGCGGCCGCAGCCGCCATGGCTGGTTTTGTGATGGCGCCCACCTCGGCACCGGCTGGCAGTCGCGTGAGCTGCGGCTCGCTCAAGCCAGCATGGTGATGATCTGTGGCTGCGCTCACTCCCACCGCTACCCGCTCTGCGATGGCAGCCACGCCACGCCGGCGGGCAGCAGAAGCTGGTGGAAGTGGTGGGCCTGAGCAGCTCGATCGTGCTGGCTGTCGACGATCCTGCGGTCCTCGCGGCGTTCTATGCCGCCCTGCTGGAGGCCGAGGCAACACCCGGCTTGGGCCCATCCCACTGGCGGGTGCCCTGGCCCGCTGGCGGCCAGCTGGAGATCTATGTGCCCTCACGCACGCGGCCGCAGCCGCTCCAGGGCGGCCGGCTGGCCCTTTGCCTCCAGCGGTCCTCTGAAGGGAGAGATCGGTTGGCGGTGATCAATGCCTGGCTTGAGGTCACTGAACAAATGAGAGCGGAGCAGGCGGAACCGCCACGCCAGGAACCGTTCGGAGTGGAAGCCTGGCTGCTGGATCCGGAAGGGAACCGGCTGCTGCTGCTGGTCAGCTGAGCCACTCCGCCAGCTTGGTGTAACGCCTGCGGCCCAAATGGTTTTTAACGGCCATCGCCAGGGCCTTCTTCTGGCCCACCAGCACCACCAGCTGCTTGCCGCGGGTGAGGCCGGTGTACACCAGATTGCGCTGCAGCATCGCGTAGTGCTGCGTCAGCAGTGGGATCACCACGGCGGGGTATTCACTGCCCTGGCTCTTGTGGATCGTGCAGGCATAGGCCGGCACCAGGTGATCGAGCTCCCCCCAGCCGTAGACCACCAACCGGCTCCCGGCCGCAGCGGCATTGCCACCGGCCTCGCTGGTGGGGAACAGCACACTCAGCTCGCTGTTATCAGCGTCGATCGCATCGATCGTGCCCACATCGCCGTTGAACACCTCCTTCTCGTAGTCGTTGGCGATCTGCATCACCTTGTCGCCGGGGGCAAACCGCCAGCCAAAGCGCTCCACCTGCTCCGCCGGATCGGGATTCAGCAACTTCTGCAGCTCGATGTTGAGTGAGCGGGAGCCGCAGCCGCCCCGGGCCATCGGGCAGAGCACCTGCACCTGGGCAATTGGATCGAGGCCAAAGCGGGCCGGGATGCGCTCGCCCACCACCTTGAGGATCAGAGCTACTGCCTGCTCGGGCGTCTCGGCCGGCAGGAAGTAGAAGTCGCTGCTCTCGCCCTCGGGTGGGGAGCGCAGATCGGGGATGGCGCCGGCGTTGATGGCGTGGGCGGTGGTGATGATGCGGCTGCTAGCCGCTTGACGGAATACTTCCGTGAGCCGGGCCACCGCCAGGGCGCTGCTGTTGATCAGATCCGCGAGCACCTGGCCGGGACCCACCGAGGGCAATTGATCCACATCACCCACCAGCAACAAGCCTGCCTCTAGCGGGATGGCCACCAGCAGCGAGGCCATGAGCGGTACATCCACCATCGAGGTTTCGTCCACCACCAGCAAGTCGCACTCCAGCGGCAGCTCGGCACCACGCCGAAAGCCGTAGCTGGCTGGGTCGAACTCCAGCAGCCGGTGGATCGTTTTGGCCTCCAAACCGGTCGCCTCGGCCATGCGTTTGGCGGCCCGGCCCGTGGGTGCACACAGCTGGATGCGCAACTTCTTGGCGGCCAGGATCTGCAGGATGGCGTTGATCAAGGTGGTCTTACCCACCCCCGGCCCGCCGGTGATCACCAGCACCTTGCTGGCCAGGGCCTGCTCCACCGCTGCTTTCTGGCTGCCGGCAAGCGCCAAGTCGAGCCGTTGCTCCACCCAGGCGATCGCCTTGCTCGCGTCGATGGCGCCCCAGGTTGGGGCTCCTCTCGCCAGCTCCTGCAGCGATTCGGCGATGCGCCGCTCATCGCGGTGCAGGTGGGCCAGGAAGATCGCCGGCTCGCCCGCCAGGTCATCGGCCACGACGGAGCCCTCGCTGATTTCTAGGTCCAGGGCCGTCTGGATCAGGGCAGCTTCTAGGGGCACCCGCACGCTGGCGCCGTTGCCGTCGCCCTGCTCCTGCGCGGGCTGCTCCACCGCCAGCAGCTCTCCGGCCAGCTTGAGCAATTCGGCGCTGGGCAGGCCGCAATGGCCATCACCGCTGGCCTCCAGCAGGGCGTAATTGATGCCAGCTCGCAGGCGGATCATCGCGGCCGGTTCGATGCCCAACCGGGCGGCGATGGCATCGGCGGTGCGGAAGCCGATGCCGCGGATGTCGCGCGCCAGGCGATAGGGGTTCTCCGCCATCACCTGCACGGCGTCATTGCCGTACGTCTTGAAGATCCGCACGGCACGGGCGGTGCCGACGCCATGGCTATGGAGGAACACCATGATTTCGCGCACCACCTTCTGATCGGCCCAGGCCTGGGAGATACGACTGGCGCGCACCTTGCCGATACCGGGCACCTCTTGCAGGCGCTCTGGCTCCTGCTCGATCACCTCGAACACCTCCGCCCCGAAGGCGCCCACCAGCTTGCTGGCGTAAATCGGGCCGATGCCGCGGATCATCCCCGAGCCCAGGTACTTCTCGATGCCCTCAGCGGTGGTGGGAGCTGAGGCCTTGAGGAAGGAGGCCTTGAACTGCTGGCCGTGCTCCCGGTTGTTCACCCAGGTGCCGCTCACGGTGACCCATTCACCGGCGCTGATCTCGGCGGCGTGGCCCACCACCGTCACCAGATCACGATGGCCGCGGGCCTTGATGCGCAGCACGCAGAAACCGCTCTCGGCGCTGTGGAAGGTGACGCGCTCAATCGAGCCGGCCAGCACTTCAGTGGGCTGTTGGCTGGTGATGCTCTGCATCCCGGGTGACTGACCAGCGGCTGGCTTGTTCATGCCTCCACGCAGGGCCACCGGGCCATGCTTGCAGGCTGTTGCAATGCCCACCTCAGCAACTGACGACCTGAAGGCAACATGGGTGAAATAACAGGGCCGATGGGATCGGCATCTAGATAACCAGCACCGATGAGCGAAATCTGATGCTCGACGATGAATCGGATTACGACATCCGGTGTCAACAGCTCCGACAGGAGAATGCTGCCCTTCTTGGTGACTTCAGCCGCTGGCTCAAAAATGCTGGCCTTGGGGCGGCGACGATCAGAAGCCATTGCGCCAAGCTGGACTTTTACTTGAATCACTTCCTTCTCTACGCAGACACTCTGACGGCTGCTGAAGGGGTTGGCTATGTCGGCGAGTTTCTTGGTGACTGGTTTCTTCACAAGGCCATGTGGTCCAACAAGACAACAGTCAAGGCCAATGCCGCCAGCCTGAAGAAGTTCTATGCCTTCATGGCCGAGCGAGAGCTGATCAAGCCCGAGGAGTTTGCCTCGCTCAAGCAGCAGATCAAAGACGAGCTGCCGGAATGGCTGGGCGCTGTCGAGAGATACAACGACCCGGATGTTGACCTCCTTGAGGATGGCTGGCCGATCTGAAAATGAGTGAGACCCGCAGCACCAGGAGATCAATCACTGAAGCCGCGGGCTTGCTTCTAGCTGGTGGTCTTAGCCGGACTGCTGAATAGTCTGTTGCTGCTCAGCTATCCGCACCTCTCGGTGCGACACCAGAAAAGCTTCGATCCAGTCGTGGTGGCACTTCTGGTTGATCCGATCGGCGATTGTTGCGGCCTCCTCAGGGAAGGAGAATCGCTTGCGGAAGCCTTGGGTAAGGCCTTCCAGCAGCGGACGGGGCAACTGGCGAATGGTGCTGTGGAGTGCGCGGATTGTGGTCGCATCGAGGGGGAGTAGCCCTGGATCCTGCTGATGTGGAGAGCCTGCATCCATGCCTTTGGGCTCAGCATTGGCTGCCGCCGTTGATTGCCTATGGGATGCAGGCCGGCTCAGCTGGAGTTGGCCTGCTGGGCGCTCATGTGGAGACGCGGAACTGGTGACCTCACGCTGCTGCTTGTCATAGAGCGCCAGACCAAACGGATTGCCAAAGGTCATCAGCGCCCTTTTCATCGCATCGGTCTCGGCCTCCTTGATGGCGGACTCATGGGCCTGGCCCAGGTCGGCGTCGATGCCGTGGCCGGCGCCAGTGCCCTCCCGAACCAGGGGTGTCATGCCTCCTGCTGTGACGGTGATGCGGACGCGGGCGGTGTAGGTGACGCCCCAGCCGGGCTTCTGCTCTCTGCCGATGGTTCGTTCTGCCTGGGCAACGCACCGGACGGCGATGGTCTGCCGCTGCCAGCCATCGAAACCAAAGATGCGGTTGGCTTCCGCGATTACCTGCCAACCTTCCAAATAGCTCACGCGGCTGCGGCCCTGCTCCCGCTGGCGGACTTTGGCCCGATCAAGGGGGGCGGCCAGGGCGGCGAACTGCTCGGGGGAGAAGCCAATGGGCTGAGCCTGGAGGACTTGCGGCGCCGCGGCTGATGGTGGGCTTGTTGCGCTGGCTGATGGTGGGCTTGTTGCGCTCTCCGCATCGGCCCGGTTAACGGAGCGGATCACCTCCAGAGCGGAGGGCGGCCGCTGGGCCGGACGAGAGGCTGCGGGGCGGCTGCTGGTGCTGGACCCATTGGCGGAAGGAGCGGCGATGGTCATGGCGATGGGAAGCGGTGGAGCGAGAAGAAGCGAGGAGCGAAATCGGATCAGGAAGAAAGGGCCCGCCACTGCAGCGGGCCATGCGCGGGGGCTCTGCCCCCCTCCGGTCAGTGGATGCGCCAGGAGCGGCGGGAAAGGAGCTGGGCGCCGGTGATCTGCCGGCCGGCATTAAGGGCTTCCTTGATGGCGTTCTTGTCCGGCTTGCTGGTGGTGGAGAAGGTGAGCCACTCGGCATCGAGGGCCTCCTCGTCGTCGATCACTACGGCCTGGGACTTACGGGAGGTGAGCTCGTGATCCGGGAAGGAGAAACGCGTAGCCGCCGGCTGCAGCTGGGTAAGGACAAAGATCAGCGATTCCTCCAGTGCATCAGCCCTGCCGGCATCAGAGCGGGCTAAATCGGCGAGCCGCTTGGCCTGCTGCTGGCGGTAGGTGGCCTGGCCGCGCAGGTGCTCGATCACCCAGCAGGTGGCATCGGCCTTAGCGGCGAGGGCAGCTTTATTGCCTTCTTCTGCAAGTAGAGCTGCCTCCAGCTCGGCCAGGGCCAGGGACCGCTGCTCGGGGTCATCACTTTCCAGCTGCTCGGCGAGCTGGCCGATGGCGGTGGTGAGCTCCTGGGCCTCGATGCCCAGCTGCCAAAGGGAACCTGAGCGCTGCAGAGAGCAGGCGGGGCCTGATGCCGAGGGGGCTGCCGCTGGGGCAGGGGTGACAGCTGCAGGGATGGGGGTGAGAACAGCCATGACGGTGAGAAGGCGATGGGTATGGAAAGAACGGAACGGAGCACCAGGGGCGCGAAAGGCTTGCGCTTGGTGATCAGGAGCAGCCGGCGCCAATTGGAACGGCCCAGAGCCCGGCTGCTGGGCTGACCTCGGCCACCGAGATCGGCACCGGTGAACGCGACGCCATGCGGCGGGCTTCTCTCACCAGCGAGGCGGTGCCAGCACCACCGGGGAAGGCCACCACCAACACCGAGACCTGACAACGAGGGGAGCTGTGAGCAACAGCTCGGGTGATGGCCTGCTCGAGAAGCTCGCGATTGCGGATCGGCCCGGCGGCACGGCCGTGGCGCTGCCACTGGGCCGGCATCACCTGGGAGGACCAGCCCAGCTGCTGGGCAGCGGCGCCGATCGCGGCATCAGCGCCGCGGGCGCCGCCATGCAGCACCAGGTGCACCAGCCGGCCGCCGCTGCGGGCGAGCAGCTCAGCGGCAACCCGCTGCTGGGGCCAGGCCAGATCACGACCACCACCTGCCGCGATCACCAGCGAACGGGAGGTGCCTATTGCAGGACTTGATGAGAAACAAAGATCCATGAATCAGCTGCCAGAGGTGACAACTGATCGGGGCAACACACCGCAAATAAAAGAGCAGCAGTGCTGGCGAGATCAGGGAATTGGATTACCGCAGGCGATGGGCTTGGGGCCTTTGGCGCAGCCCTTATTCTAGCAGTGCAAACGTACTCTAATGCGGGCAGAGTGGCTGCAGGGCAATGGATCTATGCAAAACCCGGCCATGCGCGGAGGAATCTGCAATTGATAATCAGCCCCACCAGATTCAGCTCTGAATACCCAACCGGCCGCGCAGCCGCGCGAGGAAAGCCGGGACCTCTCCCCAGCCAGCCACCGGCAGCTGGCCGCCAAGCCACCGCAGCCGCGGGAGAGCAGCCATGCCCTCCACCCCCAAATCACCGGCCACGGAGCGGAGGGCGGCGGCGGCTGGCCGATGCACGCCACGGCCCAGCCGTGGCACGCTGAAGGACGGCCGGCGACGCCTGGAGCGCCCACTGGGATTACCTGCTCAGCCCCAGGCCACATCCAGGAACTCCACCAGCAGCACGCCCCGGTGGCTGCCGTGCTGTTTCACCAGGCCCCGGCTGGCGGCCTGCTGCATGCTTGGGCGTTCACGCGCCAGCTGCTCAGGTGTGACCAGCACCCGCACCCAGCCGCCGGTCATGAAGTCCTCATGGCCTGTCTCAAAGGCCTGCAGGCGCCGGTGCTGGTTGCTGCTGCGCTCGTAGTACAGGCCTCCACCGGTGGGGTCAGTGCCCTCCGCCCAGACCTGATCCACCATCAATTTGCCAATGGCAGCTGGATCCCTTGCTGCTGCATCAATCGCCCCACCATCGAGCACGAGCGGGTTGCCTGGCTCTTCGCGGTTATCCGAAATGATCAGGCGCTGGGTCACTGGTGCTGCTCCCCTGCAGTTGAGATCAGTCTGGCCAGTGCCCTAACGACAGAGCGGCCAAGCGGCCAGGTTGCGGCTTGCATCAGGCCTTGCTCCCGTTCCGCTTTCGGATCGCCTGGAGGGCCGACACCTCCGCCGCGGCCAGCTGGGTGGCGTTGCGCAACCTCTTCTGGTCCGCGCGGATCTGCTCTGCCTCACGCAGCGTTCGCAGGTCGCTTTCTGCCCGCCAGCGCGCCTCCTGAGCTCGTGACTCGCGGCTGAGCTGCTCAGCAGAGGGCACCACCAGCCCAGATACAGCATCCCGGCCGGAGACCCCCTTCTTCTTGCCACCGGTGCTTGTTCCTTTGACGGAGCTGCGTTTCTGGCGCTGAGGTCCTCTGCTGACCATTGAGCTCTCCGTTCGTTTCTGCTCCTTCCCTTGCCAGGAAAGCGGCGTTGCCTCACGCACTGGGCCGGCAATAGCAGGCAGTGACGCCAAGGCCATGCCAGAGAAAGCCCGCGACCTGCTCGCCTCCCTGCTCGGCGAGAGCCCCCAGCAGGCCCCTGCAGCGCCTGCTCAGCCCCAGGAGCAACCACTTAGGGCTAGGGGCCCGGCCGGCCCTTGGCGCGTCACCGCCAGCGCCAGCGGCGGCCGGGCCCAAATCAGCAACAACCACGAGTCGCGGCTGATCCCAAAGGCCCAGCTGGAGTCCTACCTGAGGACACCGGCAGGCGCCAAATAAAAAGACCCCAGGAGTTTTGCGCTCATTTTGCGCTCAACTCCAGGGGCCTATCGGTGAGAAGTCAATCGGGGCGACAGGATTCGAACCTGCGACCTAGTGCTCCCAAAGCCCTTGAATTCAGGGCTCTCAGATCCCCTGCTGCAATTGGATTCTACCCCTTAAAACCCAGTCCGCCACTAACTTCTAGGCATCCAGGCAGTGGCAGGCCGTCGCCAGCCATGCCAAGCTAAAAGGGCGATTCTCTTGCAGATTCTCTTGCAAGGGGTGTCGTGCGTGCCTGATTACCCTGACCCGTGCCGAAGCCGAGCCCCGCCCCTCGCCAAACCAGGGCCGCCAAGGACCGTGGCTGGGTTGCGGCACTGCGGTTGTCGTTGACATCAGACCTCGGGCCTCGCAGTGGCTGGACCGTGTCGGAAATGCGTGGTCGCGTACTTCTGAATGTCTCCGCTTCAGCCGCAGGAGGCACACGCCAGCAGCGGGTGCTGCCACTCAACTGGTCCGCTGCAGATAGACAGGCTATTCATACCGCAGTTCTTGCTATCTATGCTGATTTCATTGATGGCGTTCCTCTCGACCTTGCCATCGAAACCCATGCGTGTGGCTCCTCACAAGAAACTGGATCCAATGGAGTGACAGTTGGCAAGATAATCAATTGGCCTCAACTGATTCAAGGATTCAAAGATCACAAGCTGAACAGTGGAGCCATCAAGCAGAGCACATGGGATGATATCTACTGGCGGCGTATGGCAGTGATTCTGGAAGCAGTTGGCGGTAAGCGACGGCCCATCTCATCCAAGCAACTAATGGAGGCCGTGATTGAGACCTGGAAGGACAGGCCTGGATCGCGTGGACGTCAGTTACAGGTTCAATTCACAGCTGCACTTCTGCGGTGGGGTGTTGATTCGGAAC
>NZ_JBSYHW010000075.1:0-10867 GCF_056108345.1 Cyanobium sp. NIVA-CYA 375
GGGCGGTTCCCGCGCAGATCACCGTAGGCGCAGCGCCAAAGCAAGGGCTATTGGGGAAGACTTCTAATAGGCCCTGGCCCCCCCCTCGCCGAGCAAAAAGCCATCGCGGCGGTGCTTGGGGCACTGGACGACAAGATCGAGTTGAACCGGCGGATGAACGCAACGCTGGAGACGATGGCGCGGGCGCTGTTCCAGAGCAGGTTCGTGGATTTCGATCCTGTGCGGGCCAAGCTTGATGGGGGTCAGCCTGTTGGTCTTGATCCAGGTACCGCTGCCCTCTTCCCCGACTCCTTCCAAGACACAGAAGCCGGTCACATCCCAAACGGCTGGTCAGTGGGACGAGTCGCCGATGCCTCTGATTTCAGCCGCTCATCAATCAACCCCGGCGGGTTTGCCGGCGAGATCTTCGATCACTACAGCCTGCCCGCCTTCGACGCAGGCCGAACCCCGAAGGCAGAACTCGGCAGCCCCATCATGAGCAACAAGCTCGTCGTGACGTGCAACAGCGTGCTCCTCTCGAAGCTCAACCTCCACATTCCACGCATCTGGCTGCCAGACCTCCACGCGACACGACGCTCCGTCTGCTCCACCGAGTTCATCGTTGCCTCGACTCGCCCCGGTTATTCCCGCGAGTTCCTTTTCTCGCTCTTCACCAGCGCCGCCTTTGCCTCGACCTTCTGTACGCTCGTCACGGGCACTACCGACAGCCATCAACGCATTCGAACCGAGAAGCGTGCCGGACATGAAGACTGTCATTCCACCGTCGCCTCTGGTCGAAGCCTTCACGGCCGTGGCTAAGCCGTTATTCGAAAAGCTCAACCGTAACATCGATAAATCCCGCACCCTCGCCATATTGCGATACACGCTGCTGCCGAAGCTACTCTCGGGTCAGCTGCAAGTGCCTGACGCGAGGCAGTTGACCGAGGCCCACGCATGATCAGGCGAGCTACCAACTCCAGTGCACCAGCGCGGATTGAGTATCTCAAGGTGAGCAACTTCCGTGCCCTGCACGAAGTGGAGTTCAAGAACCTCACACCACTCACCGTGCTGCTAGGGCCCAATGGCAGCGGCAAGTCAACGGTGTTCGATGTGTTTGCATTCCTGGCCGAGTGCTTCGAGCAGGGCCTGCGCCGCGCCTGGGACAAACGCGGACGAGCCAAGGAACTGAAGACCCGTGGTGGTGACGGCCCCGTCACCATCGAGATCAAGTACCGCGAGCGCGGCTATCCACTGATTACCTATCACCTCGCTGTCGATGAGCGGGCAGGAGCTCCAGTGGTGGTAGAAGAGTGGTTGCGCTGGAAGCGAGGCAGCCACGGCCAACCGTTCCGATTCCTCGACTATCGCGAGGGCCTGGGAAGTGCTGTCAGTGGCGAACTTCCGGATGAAGAGGATCAGCGTGTGGATACGCCGCTGAAATCCGCAGACCTGCTTGCCGTGAATGCCCTGGGGCAGTTCGCAGAGCACCCGCGCGTGGCCGCGCTGCGAGATTTCATCACCGGTTGGTATGTCTCCTACCTCTCCGCCGACAGTGCCCGAGCCCAACCTGAAGCGGGGCCGCAGGACCGTTTGAGCCGCTCTGGAGACAACTTGGCCAATGTGATCCAGTTTCTCGCCGAGCAGCATCCGCAGCGGCTGGAGCAGATCTTTGCTGTGCTGCGTCAGCGCGTGCCACGCATCGAGAGCGTCTTGTCCGAAACCATGCCCGATGGCCGGCAGCTGCTCCAGATCAAGGATGCCCCGTTTTCCCATCCGGTGCTGGCCCGCTTCGCCTCCGACGGCACTCTGAAGATGCTCGCCTACTTGGTGATGCTCAACGATCCCTCGCCTCCCCCCTTCATCGGCATCGAAGAGCCAGAGAACTTCCTTCATCCACGCCTGCTGCAGGAACTGGCCGACGAGTGCCGCGCCGCCATCGCCCAGACCCAGCTTCTCGTCACCACCCATTCCCCCTTCTTCCTCAACGGCTTGCGGCCGGAGGAAGTGCGCGTGCTCTGGCGGGATGAGCAGGGCTACACCCAGGCCCAGCGAGCCAGCGACCTCCAAGGTGTTCAGGCATTTGTGAACGAAGGAGCTCTACTCGGCCAGTTGTGGATGGAGGGCCAGCTCGGGGTGGGCGATCCCCTCGTAAACCAAGGCGCCCCAACGAGGCCCCTGCCTGGGCGATGACCATGGCCGCCAGCCATCTGGAGTTCCTGGTGGAGGAACCTTCGATGGCAGCCTTCCTCCGCGCCCTGCTGCCGAGGCTGCTTCCTCAGGACCGCACTTTTGAATTGCACCCGTTTCAGGGCAAGAGCGATCTGCTCGCCAAGCTGGAGGCAAGGTTGCGCGCTTACGCCAGTTGGCTGCCGCCCGATTGGCGCCTCGTGGTGGTGGTCGACCGTGACGATGACGACTGCCACGCCCTCAAACAGCAACGCGAAGCGATCGCCACAGGCTCCGGTCTTCGCACCCGAAGTTCTGCAGCGAACGACGCGTGGCAGCTCGTGAACCGGGTGGCGATCGAAGAGCTCGAAGCCTGGTTCTTCGGTGATTGGGATGCGGTGCGGCAGATCTACCCACGCGCGCCCGCCAACCTGCCCAGCAGGCAGGGCTTTCGTGATCCCGATGCCATCGCGGGAGGCACCTGGGAAGCCCTCGAACGACTGCTCCAACGACATGGGTATATGCCAGGCGGGCTACGCAAGATCGACACCGCGCGTGCGATCGGTGCCGTTCTCGATCCACACCGAAGCAAATCCGCCAGCTTCAAAGCCTTTCATCAAGCCATCATGGAGGCTGTGGCATAACCGGCCTCAGCGTTTCCATTGGCGGAGCGTCCGCCCCCCTCACGACCCTGTCGGCACAAACACCCGTGGCGCCAGATTGAGCTGGCGGCTGCGCCGCACAAAGCCGCGATCATCAAACGACGCCAATGCCTCACAACTGCGGCAGCTGGCATGGTGAAGGGCATCAGCGAAGTCGAGCCCGCGGCGCACACCGGCCACGGCCTGCTCCAGGGCTGGCTGGTCTTCTGCCGTTAGGCCGGGATGGGCCAGCAGGTGGTCGAACACCATCAGCACCTGCTCCACCGGGAAGCCGTAGTACCCCCGCAGCACCCACTCCAGCTCCAGGGCCACCGTTTTGGCCAGGAACAGCGGCTGGCCGGATTCGATCAGATCGCGGGCGGCCCGGCGCTGGCGTTCCGTGGCCGCATCGGCATCGTCCTCCGCCACGAAGTAGCGGGCCAGCACATTGGTGTCCACGCCAATCACGGACGCAGCAGGCTGGCGGGATCGAAGTCCACCGGCACGGCGGGCCGGTTGGTCCTCAGCAATCCGAAGCCGCTCTCCGGCACTGGCTGCTCCGGCTTCCAGGGTCGCAGCTCGATGTGATCCCCCACCAACGCGAAGCTGACGCGGCTGCCCCTGGCCAGCCCGAACTGCTGCCGCAACGCCTTGGGGATGGTGACTTGCCCCTTGCTGGTGATCGAGCTGGTGGCGGCATCGGCAGAGTCCATCGAAACGCACTCCAGCGGCATGGTATTACCTGGTAAGGCTAGGTGGGAGAGGCACGCCCCCAGCGAGGTTCAGGCGGTCGAGCCATTCCAGGCTGATGACTGTCAGTCAGGCCTCTGGGTGCGTTGGCATCGGTGCTGGGACGACACCGCTAACCTCAATCCAGCAATGTTGGGTCATGTCCGAGCAGGAACGCCAGCTTCAAGACCTCGAAAGCCGGTTCCCGCTGATCTCCGGTAAAGCCTTTGCCGCTGCGCGTGCTCAGGTGCTGGCCTCTGGACAGAGCGTGTTGCAAACCGAAGGGGGCTTCATCGTGCGCGTCTTCCCCGACGGACGCAAGCAGCGGCTGAAGCCGGTCGAAGCACCCATCCCGGTTACACTTGGCACCACCTTTACCATCCGGTGATCGCGGCCACACCCAGGCTGCGGGTGTTCGCCGGGCCCAATGGCTCGGGCAAAAGCGTGCTCAAGGCGGTGCTGCCGCCGCCCCTGCTGGGGATTTACCTGAACCCGGATGAGATCGAAGCGAGCATCCGCCAGAACGGCTTTCTGGATCTGGGTGCCTTTGGCGTCAGCACCACAGCCGCTGAGCTTTTATCGGTCTTCACGGGCTCGGAGTTGCTGCGATCTGCAGGGTTACTGGAGCCGGCGCGGCGGTTGCGGTTTGAGGGTGAGCGGCTGGACTTTGCCGGCGTGGAGGTCAATGCCTACTTCGCCTCGGTGGCGGTGGATGTTCTGCGCCAGCACCTGCTGGAGCGCCGGGCCAGCTTCACCTGCGAAACCGTCATGTCCCATCCCGGCAAGGTGGCGCTGCTGGAGAAGGCACAACGGCTTGGCTACCGCACCTATCTCTACTTCGTGGCCACGGATGATCCAAAGATCAATGTTTCGCGGGTGCTCAACCGCGTGGGGCTGGGCGGGCATGCTGTGCCGGAAGACAAGATCATCAGCCGCTACCACCGCTCGCTGGCGCTATTGCTGGAGGCCATCAAGCACACAAGCCGGGCTTACATCTTCGACAACTCAACCGACAGCGCCGACCCACAGCTCGCCTGGATCGCAGAAATCACTGATGGCCGGCGGCTGGAGTTGAAGACAGACCGGATCCCGGCCTGGTTCAACAGGGCGGTGATGGAGAAGATTGCTTGAGCCTTCCACTGGCAGGTCAGACGCACCCCGCTCCGAACGCCCGGAAGTCACTCATCAGCGCCACCAGGGGCAACGCAACGTCTTCAAGGCAGGCGAGTGGTCCCAAAGTCAACCAGTGCAAAAAATGCACAGATTCGTTTGAGGAGGATTGGTGCTCGCAGGGCAGAGATCGTGCTGAATCTTATCGCTTGCCGATGAAGTCCTCTGCCGTCATGTCGATGTCCTTGGCTTTCTGACCACTTCCGCAGGCTTCAGAACAGGTAGCTGACCCAAGTCCCTAACTCGCTACACAAATCTGCTGCAAGCCAACGAAATCAGCTTCGAGCTGGGGCTCGCCATCCTCAAGCAGCATCGCAATCACCTCATGCAGGTTGGCCTGCAATTCCTCAAAGTTCTCTCCCTGACTATGGGCCCCGGGGAATCCAGGCACATAACCAACGAGCAGGCCGGTGCTGGGACAGCGCTCAATCACAGCGGAAAACGTTCGCACGGGCTTGTTTCTGGTTGCTTTGGCCCCATTCTGGTGCTGATCTGGGCCACATGTTCGTTTCGGCACCAATCGCCGCCCCCATGACCCTCAGCGAAGCCATCGTCGAAGAGGCTGCCCTCGGCTGGTTCCAGGAGCTGGGCTACGCAGTTCTCCCCGGCCCCCAGCTGGCCCCCAGCGAACCGGCGGCCGAGCGGGAATCGTTCAGCGATGTGGTGCTGGTGGGCCGCCTGCGCGAGGCCATCCGCCAGCTCAACCCGGCCATTCCTGAGGACGCCCGCGAAGAGGCCCTGCGAAAGCTGCTGCGCCTGGCCACCCCATCGTTGCTGCAAACCAACCGCGCCTTCCACCGGGTCGATGGCAGCATCGCCGGCGACCACGTGCGGCTGGTCGACTTCGCTGAGGTCGCCGCCAACGACTGGCTGGTGGTGAACCAGTTCACCACCAGATCGGGCCAGCACAACCGCCGGCCCGATCTGGTGGTGTTCCTCAATGGGCTGCCCCTGGGCCTGATCGAGCTCAAGAATGCCGCCGACGGAAGCACCACCATCTGGAGCGCCTACGCCCAGCTGCAAACCTACAAAGCCGAGATTCCTTCGCTCCTTCAGTACAACGCCGCCTTGGTGGTGAGCGACGGACTGCAGGCCCGCATCGGCTCGATCACCGCCAACCAGGAGTGGTTCAAGCTCTGGCGCAGCATTGATGGCGAGGCCGACGCCCCCGCCACAGCCCTGGAGCTGGAAACGCTCATCCGTGGAGTGTTCGAGCCGCAGCGCTTCCTCGATCTGCTGCAGCACTTCATCGTCTTCGAGGAAGACCCGGATTCGGGCGCCCTGCACAAGATCATCGCCGGCTACCACCAGTTCCATGCCGTGAACGCGGCGGTACAGGATACTGTGCGCGCCAGCGGCCTGGGCCCCGCCGCCAGAAGCCTGGGCGGCCGGCCGGGCGACCGTCGCGCCCGCATCGTGCGCCATCCGGCGATGCAGAACCCCACCCTGGTGGTGCTCACCGATCGCAACGACCTCGACGACCAGCTCTTCGGCCAGTTCCAGCGCTGCGCCGACATTCTCGGTCAAACACCTGTGCAGGCAGCCAATCGCGAACACTTGCGCGAACTGCTGAACCGGGCCAGTGGCGGGGTGGTGTTCACCACCATCCAGAAGTTCATGCCGGACAAGGGCGAAGCGATGCCCGAGCTGAGCACCCGGCAGAACATCGTGGTGATCGGTGATGAAGCGCACCGCAGCCAGTACGGCTTCGGCGGCAAGGTGAATGAGAAGACCGGCGTGATGTCATATGGCTTCGCCAGCAACCTGCGCGATGCTCTCCCCAATGCCTCCTTCATCGGCTTCACCGGCACGCCGATCGAGCAGACCGACGCCAACACCCGGGCCGTGTTCGGCGATTACATCTCCATCTACGACATCCAGCGCGCCGTGGCCGACAAGGCCACAGTGCCGATCTACTACGAGAGCCGCATCTCCAAACTCTCGCTCAATGCCGCCGCAATCCCCAGGCTCGACGCCGAATTCGAGGAGATCACCGAAGGCGAAGAGCTAACCAGCAAGGAAAAACTGAAATCCAAGTGGGCCGCCCTCGAAGCTCTGGTGGGCGATCCCAAGCGCCTCGCCCTGGTGGCCGCCGACCTGGTGGCGCACGTGGAGAAGCGCCTGGAGGCGATGGATGGCAAGGCGATGGTCGTCTGCATGAGCCGTCGCATCTGCGTCGACCTCTACAACGCCCTGATCCAGCTGCGGCCCGCATGGGCCACCGACACCCTCAAGGTGGTGATGACGGGCAGCGCCGATGACGGCCCCGACTGGCAGCCCCACATCCGCAGCAAGGAGGCGCGACGCCAGCTGGCCAACCGCTTCAAGGTTCCCTCCGATCCCTTCAAGATCGTGATCGTGCGGGATATGTGGCTCACCGGCTTCGATGCACCCTGTCTGCACACCATGTATGCCGACAAGCCGATGCAGGGCCACGGCCTGATGCAGGCCATCGCCCGCGTCAACCGCGTCTTCCGTGACAAGCCCGGCGGCCTAGTGGTCGATTACCTCGGCCTCGCCGATCAGCTCAAGCGGGCTCTTGGCTACTACACCGAAAGCGGTGGCAAAGGCGATCCCACCTTCGACACCGCCCAGGCCATCGCCGTGATGCTCGAAAAGCACGGCATCGCCTGCGATCTCCTGCACGGTTTTGACTGGTCGACCTGGACCTCCGGCACCCCTACCCAGCGCCTGCAGCTCCTTCCCGCCGGACAGGAGCACATCCTCCAGCAGGAGAACGGCAAGCAACGCTGGCTACAGGTGGTGACCTCCCTCTCTCGCGCCTTCGCCCTCTGTGCCGCCAGCGACGAGGCCACCGCGATCCGCGACGACGTGAGTTTCTTCCAGGCGCTGCAGGCCGCCCTCTTCAAGCAAATCTCCAGCACCAGCAAAACGCCCGAGCAGATCGATGCCGCCATCCGCCAGTTGGTGAGCAAGGCCATCACCACCGATGGCCAGGTCATCGATGTGTTCACCGCCGCCGGTCTACCCAAGCCCGATATCTCGATTTTCAGTGATCAGTTCCTCGCCGAGGTACGCGGCCTCAAGCATAAAAACGTGGCTGCCGAGCTGCTTGAAAAGCTGCTGAAAGACGAGCTCAGAGTGCGCTCCACGCGCAATCTCGTGCAGGGCAAGATGTTTTCAGAGAAGCTCAAGAAGGCTCTCAACGCCTACCACAACCGTGCCATCACCACGGCCGAGGTGATCGAAGAGCTGATCAAACTGGCCAAGGAACTCGATGCTGCCACCAAGCGCGGTGAATCCCTCGGCCTGAACGATGACGAGATTGCCTTCTACGACGCCCTGGCCGCTAACGACAGTGCCATGCAGGCCATGGGCGATGAGAAACTCAAGCTGATTGCCGCCGAACTAATCACCCAGGTGAAAAAGAGCGTGTCTATCGATTGGACCTTGCGCGAAAGCGCCCGTGCTCGCATCCGTGTGATGGTGAAACGCATCCTCAGCAAATACGGCTATCCGCCCGATCTTCAGGAAGAGGCGGTGAAAACCGTGCTCGCCCAAGCGGAGTTGCTCTGCGCCCAGTGGGTGTGAGAAGGCCTGGGGCTGATACGCCGGGGGCACTTGCTAGAGCAACCGCTTAACCCCCTTGGCCACCCGCGCCGTCTATACCTTCACCAGTTTTCCAGGAGGCCCTCAGCGCCACCTCTACCTCCACCACGACGGCTACCCCACCGGCGCCGCCTGGCGCTTTGCGGCAGCCCTGCGCGAAATCCCAGAACCCGGCTTCTTTCTTGTCGCCTTCCTAAGCAGCCAACCCAGGGCAGAGCCAATCCAGTGCCCCGATCAGGCGGCTGATGCCGAATACCGCTACCGGGTACAGCTCGTGCCAGGCGCAGATCCCCAACTCCAGGTGCAGTGCTGGCGGCGTCTTCCCGGCAGCAGCAGCTGGAATCCCCGCTGCGGGCCCATGCCGTTGGCGGCCTTCATCCAGCGCTTCCTGCCCGGTGATCAGCTTTGATCCGGCCAAGCGTCAGTGGACGCTGGTGCTTCCCAGCCTGGATGAACCAGCCAATCTCAGCGCAACTCCTGCCGATGGGCGCTGAGAAACTGCTCCTGCTCCCGGCTAAACGGCCGGATCAGCTTCAACAGCAGCAGGACCAGCGTTTCGTTCAGCCCAGTTGCTGCTGCCCCCACTCCGGCATCGCCCGCACCATGAAGGCGTCAAACATCGGCACGGTGAATGCTGTCTGCCCATGGGCAGGGCTCCAGATCATGCCCTTCCGGATCAAGCCGCTGCGCAACGGGCCGGCACTTTGCACGCTGATCCCCAACACTTCGGCGATATCTCCGGATCGAAGGGGGCCCGCTCCCAGCGATGCCATGGCGCGCAGGTAGTCCTGTTCCCGTGGTGTAAGCCGATCAAAGCGCACTCGGAAGAAGCTCCTGTCCAGTGCCTCCGTTGCCAACGTGCTGGCCTGCTCCACATCGCTGGCCTGGATCGGCGATTGCTTGGCGGTGTTCCAGGAATGCTTGCCCCACTCCTGCAGGAAATAGGGGTAGCCCTCCGTGATCGTCAGGATTCTGTTCAGCGCCTCGTTGTCGATTGCTTCGCCTTCTTCTTCAATGGGGTCCAGCAGCGCCGTGCGGGCAGCATCAGGCAGCAACGGCCCCACTGCCGGGTAATCAAACAGCCGTTCTGCGTACGACTTCGCTTCACCAGCAAGCGCCGCCACCTGAGGCAGACCAGCGCCGAACAGGATCACAGGCCATCCCCGTTGCGCAATCCTGTGCATGGCCACGATCAACCCGCGCAGATCTTCTTCGGAGAGATATTGGACCTCATCAAGAAGAAGCACCACGGTTTTCCCGGCCGCCTGGGCTGCTTTGCCCACACACGCCATCAGCTCGGGCAGATCCACTTCAAGATTGCCACTGTCAGCCACCGTTTCCGGTGCGATTGCCACGTCGATTTCTCCAATCGACACCGTGAAGGCGCTGGCAAAGCCACGTAAGGCTCCGAGTGCCCGTTGAGCAAGATCTCGAGCCTGCTCCACTCGGCTTAACTTCAGCAGCACGGTCTTGAGGGCCGGGGCAAGGAAGGCCGCCAGTCGCTGCCCTTCTGGAGCCTCAAGCGTCACCACGATCGCCCCCATCTCTTCTGCGATCTGCCCAATCCGATTGAGCAGCACGGTTTTACCCACGCCACGCAGTCCCAGGAGCATCTGGCTTTTCTCCTGCCGTCCACGGGCAATGCGCTGCAAGGCGATCGTGGCCGACTCCACGATCGCCTCCCGGCCCGCCAACTCAGGCGGCCGGGCGCCCGCACCAGGAGAAAACGGATTGCGGATGGGGTCCATGCTGCGTGGAGTCAAGTTATAAAGAGATATCGCAATCTTATCTATGTATGGCCGGTTTATCAATATATGAAGAGGCCTCTCCTGCCGCCTCGTGCTGCCAGATCAGCTCGCCGGCTGAGTCGAAGCTGATCCAGTGGCGGTCAAAAAGCTTGTCCAAATGGGGGGAGAGCAGCAGGCCGTTAGCGCCGCTGAGCCGTTCGCTGTTGTCGCAGGTTCGCCAGGGTTTGATGTGGCTCGCCACCAGGAACTCCTGCCGCGCCAGGCCCGTGACCCGACAGGCCGGCTCCAGCTCCGACACCCGATGGCGAAACAACCCCTGCCCCAGCCGCGCCTTGGTGAGCGCATCGCGCTCGGTGCTGCTCGGCACCTCCCCCAACCGCTGCATGTCATCGAGCAGGGCCTCGGTGTAGGCGCCCTCTTCCGCCAGCACCACCAGGTGCACCCGCACCAGCCAGCCCTCCTGGCTCCAGTTCTCCCCAGCTGAGCTGAATTCCGGTGGCTTGGCTGATCCGGCCATTGGCATAGCTGAACACCACATCCCCCCGCTGGCAGCGGCTGAGGTTGTCGTAGCTCACATTGCGGGTGCCGTTGGCATTGGCCTTCGGCGACCAGATGTAGCCGCCAACGCCAGAGATGGCGAGGAACAGCAGGTCGGTGGCGCTGGGCAGGTGAGCGAGCACGCCTTCTCGCAGAGAAGCAGTGGGCGGCTTCGATCTCGGCGCGGCTGTAGCGGCAGTGCACGCGGTGGTTCAGGTTCCGCGATGAAAAGCGTCAGAGGAGATTCAAGGTAACTGTTCAGGGGGGAGAAAGCTCCGTGGCAGTTCCGCTCTTGACAGACCTCTGAAAACAGCTTGGATCTCAGGC
>NZ_JBSYHW010000076.1:0-10624 GCF_056108345.1 Cyanobium sp. NIVA-CYA 375
TGGAGGTGACCCAGTCGCAAAACTGGTTCCACGCAGAAGCGCCTTGGCGCTGCTGAATAGTGGTTGTCATGAGAACGCGAAGAGAATGTTCCAGAGGAACGGGTATGGAAGGTGGCAAGCCACCGGACGGAATCCCGTCAAGCGAATTGGTTCGAGACATGGACTGTAACGGAAGATTGCGCAAAGTGTGAGAGCCGCACTCCAAGCGAGTCATGACAGCTTCCAGCGCAGGGCAGATGGGCGGCAATCCGTAGCCAGCTGCCCAGCCCACTGCTAGGAGATGGATAGATCAGGATGCGTCTACGGCATGGCCCTGCCTCATCAATTTCAAGCCCTGCCCCTGCGCGCCGCCCTAGCAACCTTGGCCGCAGCCTCCCTGCTTGCGGCGGGCTGTCAGCGCCAACCCTCAGCCGAGCTGCAAGGACTGCAGCAGCGCCAAGAGCAGCTGGAAGTGAAGATCCAACAACTGGAGCAAAAACTCAATTCGGTGACTCCCGGCAACGGCGCCGATCCGGCCGGCAAACCTCCGGCTGGAGCCATCAAATCCTTGACCTACCGCAGCGGCACTGAAGAGGACCGCCTACGCATTTATTGGGCAGATGGCAGCACCAGCGACTTGCCCTGCACCAAGGAGCAGACCACCACAGTGTGCGGCTGAACCACCTTGACAGTGCCTTTGGGGTTGAGTTGTGCTGGGAGGCTCCCCAGCTCCAAACCCATGGGTTCCCCCCTTGCTGCAGCAGCAGCGTTGCTCAACCCGCGAATGCTGGCGGCAAGCATGTTGGTTGCCAGCTGCCTGGGAGCCAGCAGCCTGCCCCTGCTGACGCCAGAACCGGCTCGGGCGCAGGCCGACGCTTCCGTTCCATACAGCGCCGTGCGGGCCCTCAACTTGGCTCGCAACACCGCAGTGCAGAGCAACGGCGGCCTGGGGCTCTACCGCCCAGACAAGTGCATGTTTGAAATGGCGAGCGCCGGCAACAAATGCCTGATCAGCTCAACCAGTGCTGGCTATCTCTTTCGCTTCCTTGGCGGCGCCCCTGGCTGGCAGCAACTAAATCTGGCGCCTTCGGTGGAAACCGAAATCCGCATTTCCAGCGACGGGCGCACCGTCCTTGGCATCGACTACAACGGCGCCCCCCGTTGAGCCAGCTGGGAGGAAATGTCTGTTAGAGCCAGCAACCAGTCAGGCCCAACCGGCCAACATTGCCTGCGAGTGAGGCTTAGGGCAATGCCCTTTTCGCCATAGGCGGCCTCATTTACAAAGACGGGCCAGACGGACTCCTCCGCCAAATCCGGCGGCAGGGCCAGGCCAATTTCCTTACCGCAGGGATCGATAAACACCGGATCTCCCGCACGCAAGGGGCGCCAATCGCGATGCTGCAAGGCCGGATGCAGGCAGGCGGCGGGTGAACCATCTCGATGGCGCGGCAAATCCAGGCTGCCCAGATGGCAATGCACCACCAGCTCAGCCGGCAGCCTTAGGTGGCCTCGCTGGGCTGCCGCCAACACGGCCAGGGCCGCCTCAACGCCGAGCTGGCTTTGGCGGCAGATCTGAGCCTGGATAACCCCCTGGGGCACCGGACCCACCTCGATCACCAGGCCGCAGGGCCAGCGCTCCACCAAAAAGCCCGTTTGGGAAGCATCGGCCTCGTGCAAGTAAATAGGCAGCCCCAGCTCCCCCTGCAAACCCGCCGCCAGAGCTAGATCGGCCGGCCTCCGGCCATAGAGCACCAAGGAGTTGCCCATAGCGCTGGTGGTGCTGTGCAGGTCGAGCACCACCAGCGAAGCAGATTCAGCATCAGGGCCATGGCAAGCGAGCAGCTGGCGGGCGCGCTGCAGTTCAGCTTCGTTTCTCGAGGAATCCGCCAGCAGCTCGGGAGCAAAGCAGCGGTTTAAATCCCGCTCCACATAGCGCTGATTGACTTTGTGGGCAGCTGGGTTGCCCAGCACCAGCGCCACATCCAGGCCGTGGCGCCGCAGGGCCTCGGGCTGGCGGCGCCAGTGCTCCAGCAGCCAGGGGGCATTGCGTTCATTGCCGTGGGTGCCGGCCACCACCAGCACCTGGGCCGGTTTGACGGTTTGGCTCATCAAAAGAAGTGGGCCAGAGGTGGATTTCAGCCCCAGCCTGACGCAGATTCGGAGCTCTGCCGCCCCCGCAACCATGCCCCCCCCCGCCCCCTTGGTGCGCACGGCCCGCGCGGTCTGGCACTGGCAATGGCAACAGCTCATGGGTGGCCTGGGACCGGCCGATGCCGAGGGCAACTACCGCCGTCCCAGCGGGGCCTTCACGGCGCTGCCGCCCCTGCCCAGCGAAGCCGGCGCGGCTGATGGGCACGTGTTGCTTGTGGGGCGCAGCTGCCCCTGGGCCCACCGGGCCTGGCTGGTGTGGAGCCTGCGCCAACTGGGCAGCAGCATCAACCTGGTGGTGGTGGACCCCGATCCAGCCGAGGGGCGCTGGCGCTTTGCCGAGCCCTTCGAGGGCTGCGCCAGCTTGATCGAGCTCTACCAGCAATCCGGCGCTGATCCGGGGCAGCGGGCCACGGTGCCGGCGCTCTATTCCCGCAGCGAGCGGCGGATCCTGGTTACAGAGAGCGCCCGGCTGATCGAGCTGCTCAACCGCTGGCCCGCACCAGCAGGGCCCGATCTAGAGCCAAATGACCAGCAGGAAACCACAGAAATGTGGCGCACGCGGCTGCAGGGCGACGTCAACGACGGGGTGTACCGCTGTGGTTTCGCCCGCACCCAGGCCGCCTACGACCGGGCCGAGGCGGCCTTGTTTGCAGCGCTCCTGGATGCCAATGGGGCCTTGGAGCAAGCTCCTTGGCTGAGCGGGGCCCAGCTGAGCCTGGCCGACATAGGGCTTTTCCCGACCCTGATCCGGCTGGAGCTGGTTTATGCGCCTTTATTTGGTTGCAGCCGCCTACCCCTTTGGCAGCTTCCTGCCCTATGGGACTGGCGCCGGCGCTTTTACAGCCTGCCCGGCGTGGCCGAGACCTGCTTCCCGGAGGCCTGGCGCAGCGATTACTTCGGCGCCCTCTTTCCCCTCCATCCCTCGGGAATCATCCCGGCCGGGCCGCCACTCGCCACACTGGTGCAAGGCCGTGCCCAACCATGACTGATCCGATCTTTGAAGGGGTGTACGGCACCTACACGATTGACTCCACCGACCGGCGGGAGGTGCTCGGCTACCGCCTTGCCCTCACTGCGGTGGCCATCGGCCAAGCGGGCCTGCTGGTGCAGTGGCGCCAGCTGGGCCCGGAGCTGGTGTGGCCCTGGATGGTGCTGATGGCGGTGGGGCTGGGCCTGGCCCTGCGCTGGATCCACATCTACCTGGTGCCCCTGCACCGGGCCCTGCAGCTGTTTTGGCTGCTGGGCTGCCTTGGCGGCCTGGCATTGGCGATCCGCAGCGGCCCCGGCGCCATGCTGCCGGCCCTGGCCAGCCAGCCCCTCTGGATCCTGGCCATTGGCCCCTTCTTCGCCGCCTTGGCGGGGGTGGGCTTCAAGGAATTTTTCTGCTTCAGGCGACCGGAGGCGATCGGGGTGACCCTGCTGCTGCCTGTTGCCCTGCTCGGCCATCTGGTCGGCCTGCTGGACGGCCGGGTTACGACGAGCCTGCTGGCTCTCGAGACTGGGCTGCTGCTGCTGCTCTGCCTGCGCAAGTTCCCCATGCCCGCCGCGGCTGATGTGGGCGACAAGAGCGTGTTTGCTTACCTCAAAGGCCAAGCTGGCTCAGCTGGGGAGGCTGCACTTTGAGCTTGATCAGCCTGGTGGAGGCCAGCAAGGACTTCGGCATCCGCACCCTGTTTGAGGGCCTCACCCTGCACATCGGCGAGCGGGAGCGGCTCGGGCTGATTGGTCCGAATGGGGCCGGCAAGAGCACCCTGCTGAAGGTGCTTGCCGGCAATGAGCCCCTCGGCAGCGGCCAGCGCCGCTGTGCCCCCCGCACCCGGGTGGTGCTCGTAGACCAGGAACCCGGGCTGGACCCGGAGCACACCGTGCTGGAGCAGGTGTTTGCCGGTAGCGGCGAGAAGATGGCTTTGCTGCGGCAGCACACCGCCCTGAGCCAGGCCGTGGCTGATGACCACCACAACAGCATCGCCCTGGCCCAGCTGAGCGACCTGCACGACCGCATGGACCAGCTCAACGCCTGGGGGTTGGAGCAGCAGTGCCGCGAGGTGCTGGAGCGGCTAGGCATCGCCGACATCGAGCGCAAGGTGGGCGACCTCTCCGGCGGCTATCGCAAGCGGGTCGCCCTGGCGGCGGCCCTGGTGGCCGAGCCCGACGTGCTGCTACTGGATGAACCCACCAACCACCTCGACGCCAACGGGGTGGAATGGCTGCAGAGCTATCTCGACCGCTTCTCCGGCGCCCTGGTGCTGGTGACCCACGACCGCTACGTGCTCGATCGGGTCACCCGCCGGATCGTGGAGGTGGATCGGGGCCTGGCCCGTAGCTACGCCGGCAACTACGCCACCTACCTCACCCATAAGGCCGAGGAGGAGGCATCAGAGGCGGCATCAGCCAGCAAGTTCAAGGGAACGCTGCGGCGGGAATTGGCCTGGCTCAGGCAGGGTCCCAAGGCCCGCAGCACCAAGCAGAAAGCCCGCATCCAGCGCATTGAGGAGATGCGGGAGGCACCCCAGCGCCAAGGCCGGGGCCAGGTGAGCCTGGCCACCAGCAGCCGGCGGCTCGGCAAGCGGGCCATTACCGCCGAAGAGCTAGAGGTAAGTGTGGGCGAAGGGGCCGAGGCCAGGGCCCTGCTGCGCGCCTTCAGCTACGACTTCAGCCCGGAAGACAGGGTTGGCATCATTGGCCCTAATGGGGTGGGCAAGTCGAGCCTGCTGGAGGTGATCGCCGGCCAGCGCCAGCCCAGCGGCGGCAGCCTCGAATTGGGTTCCACCGTGAAGCTCGCCTACTTCGACCAGCACAGCGACGTGCTGCTCAAGCCCGACCAGAAGGTGCTGGAGGTGGTTCAGGCCGCCGCCAGCCGGGTTGCGGTGGATGGCGAGGAGCTGAGCGCCTCCCAGTTGCTGGAGCGCTTCCTATTTCCACCGGCCCAACAGCACCAACCGGTGGCCAAGCTCTCCGGCGGCGAGCGGCGGCGGCTCCACCTCTGCCGGCTGCTGATTGGGGCCCCCAACGTGCTGCTGCTCGATGAGCCCACCAACGACCTGGATGTACAAACCCTGAGCGTGCTCGAAGACTTCCTCGAAGACTTTCGCGGCTGCGTGGTGGTGGTCTCCCACGACCGCTACTTCCTCGATCGCACCGTAGATCGGCTGTTCTGCTTTGAGAATGGCGAGCTGCAGCGCTTTGAGGGCAACTACAGCGCCTACCTAGAAGCGAGCTCCGCCCGCCAGGCCACACCCAGGAGCCCCAAGCCCCCCAAGACCCCAGCACCTCAGCCCAGTAAGACCCCGACTCGGCGGCGGAGCTTCAAGGAGGGCCGGGAGCTGACAGAACTAGAGGCGAACCTGCCGGCATGGGAGCAGCAGCGCCGTGACCTAGAGCTAGCCCTAGCCAGCTCAGGCGGCGACTACGCCGCCCTCGAGGGCCTCACCCAAGAACTCGCCGCGCAAACTGAGCGCATCCGCTGCGGCGAAGAGCGCTGGCTCGAACTCAGCGAGTTGGCGGAATGATTAGGCGGCAACGGAAGCAGTAGTCGGTGGGCGGCCATCGCATGAGGCGTGCCGTCAGGATTCCACTTTGATGCACTTTTGCTGCTAGCTAAGCCAAGGCAGATCAGGAGCAGGCCACAAGGAAGCGAAACGTCGTGGGGGGCCCGTATGGTGAGTGATGACGAGTTCTGGTCTTCTGAGGCCGGTATCCGAATGAAAAGCATCGACGAGCACATCCAGCAGGACCAGAGCGAGATCGAGGCCGCCAAGGCCGCCGGCGACCTGGGCAAGCTTCGCCACTTGGAGGAAGAACTTCAGGGTCTCAAGGAGTTCAAAGACCACCATCCCGAGGACAGCCACGACCCCACCCCGCTTGAGGTGTTCTGTGACTTGAACCCTTCGGCCCCCGAGTGCCGCGTCTACGACGACTGATTTTCTAAGGTTGAATGATGCCGAGCTGCTGCCACACCGCGGCCAGCAGCTTCGGCAAATTTTTTGAGGCAGCAGCTGAAATAGCCAAAACGGGCAAGCCACCACGGGCCTGCACCTGCTGGCTCACTTTCTCCATGAGCTCTTCGAGGCTGGCTGGATCGAGCAATTCGATCTTGTTGAGCACCACTAGGCGGGGCCTCTGGTCGAGCCCATGGCCGTAGGCGGTGAGCTCCCCCTCGACCACGTTCAAGTCGGCGACCACATCCTCAGCGCTGGAATCGATCAAGTGGATCAGCAGCCGGGTGCGCTCGATGTGGCGCAGGAAGTCGTGCCCCAGCCCTGCCCCCTGGGCCGCTCCAGCGATCAAACCAGGAATGTCGGCAAAGACGGTGCCATCACCACTGGGACGGCGCACCACCCCCAGGTTGGGCACCAGGGTGGTGAAGGGGTAATCGGCGATCTTGGGCCGAGCTGCTGAAAGCACCGAAATCAAGGTGCTCTTGCCGGCATTGGGCAAGCCGATGATGCCAACTTCAGCCAGCAGCTTGAGCTCCAGCTGCAGCAGCCACTCCTCTCCCTCCCTGCCCTCGGTGAACTTCTCCGGGGCCCGGTTGCGGTTGCTGAGGTAGTGGGCATTGCCCAGGCCGCCGCGGCCGCCAAAGGCCACCAGTAGCTCCTCACCTGGATCGGTGAGATCACCTAGCAAAATTGAGGTGCGGGCATCGCGCACCACCGTGCCGCAGGGCACCTTGATCACCAGCTGGTTGCCGCTGGCACCGGTGCAGCGGTTGGGGCCGCCCCGGCGACCATCGACCGCCAAAAACTGCCGCTTGTACTTGAAATCCAGCAGGGTCTGGAGGTTGGCGTCAGCCACCAGCAGCACGTCGGCACCACGGCCGCCATCGCCGCCGGAAGGGCCGCCTGCTGGCACATATTTCTCGCGGCGAAACGCCACGATTCCGTCGCCGCCTCGGCCGGCCTTGACCGTTACGCGGGCTTGATCGATGAATTGCATTGGAACAAACCTAGGATCGCGCCGTCTGAAGACCCGTCTTGGCAGAGGTTCGCTTCCAGCAGGTCAGCAAGACCTACCCACCCCGGCGCGGTGGTGATCCGGTGCAGGTGCTGCGCCAGCTGGATCTACAGATTCAGGACGGCGAATTTTTGGTGTTGGTTGGGCCCTCTGGCTGCGGCAAAAGCACCCTGCTGCGCCTACTGGCTGGCCTAGAGCAGCCCAGCCAGGGGGAGATCTTCGTGGGCAATCGGCCCGTGAGCTCCCTGCGCCCAGCCCAACGGGACGTGGCCATGGTGTTCCAGAGCTATGCGCTCTATCCCCATCTCACGGTGGCCGGCAACATCGGCTTCGGCCTGCGCCGCAGCCGCAACCGCACGGCCCTTGAGCAGCTTCAAGACAGCCTGCACCTAGCCACCAGGCGGCTGCCAGGGCCCTTGCGGCTGCGCTCACGGCGGGAGGAGCGCATCGCCCAGCGCATCGCCGAGGTAGCGGAAACCCTGGAGCTAGGCCAGCTGCTCGATCGGCTACCCAAGGAGCTTTCCGGCGGCCAAAAGCAGCGGGTTGCCCTGGGCCGGGCCATCGCCCGGGCACCGGCGGTGTTTTTGATGGACGAACCGCTCAGCAACCTCGACGCCAAGCTGCGCACCGGCACCCGCACCCAGATCGTTGAGCTGCAGCGACGCCTGGGCACCACCACCCTGTACGTCACCCACGACCAGGTGGAGGCCATGACCATGGGCCACCGCATCGCCGTGCTCAACGGCGGCCGGCTGCAGCAGCTCGGCACACCGATGCAGCTCTACCAGTGGCCCGCCAACTTGTTTGTGGCCCAGTTCATCGGCAGCCCGCCCATGAATCTGCTGCCGGTAAGCGCGATCGGCGCGGGTCAGGTGCAGCTAGGCAGCCGCAAGCTGGCGGTGGAGGGTCCCCTGGCCGAGGTGCTGGCGGCCCGGGCGGGCGAGGCGCTCACTGGCGGACTGCGACCCGAGCACTTCCAGCTAGCTCCCGCCACCAACCGCAACTTGCGGGCCGAGGTGAGCCATGGCGAAGCCCTAGGCAATGAGCAGCTGCTCACCTGCCGCCTGGAGGAGGGCGGTCACCTGGTGCAGGTGCGGGTCAGCCCTGAAGTAACCCTGCCGCCGGGGGCCAGCCTGCACCTCGATATTGATCCCCGCGGCTGGCGCCTGTTTGACGCCAGCGGCGATGCCCTGCCCCCATCCAGGCCCGGGGCCGCGCCGCCGGAGCTGACTCTGCCGCAGTTACCCCGCCTAGCCTGAATAGGTGCCATCCGTTCTTCCTAGCTACCAGCAATGGTGTCCGCTCGGCCCGGGGCTGGAGGCAGCTGAGATCGGCGCAGCACTGGCGCAGCTGGGCCAGGACTCCGAGGTTGAGAAAGTGGTTTTGTTTGGCTCCCGCGCCCGTGGCAACGCGCGATCGGACTCAGACCTAGACCTGCTCCTGATCGTGACGGGCAGCCTCACCCCGGAGCGGGAAAAGCGGCTGCGCCGCCGGGTGCGCAACCTGCTGCTGCCCCTGCTGCCGGTTGATCTAGACCTGCTGATCAGCGATGCCGCCACCACCAACAGATGGGCTGGCTCCCGCTGGCATGTGCTCGGCCACATCAACCGCGAAGGGGTGCCACTCGATGCCGCCTGAAGAGGATGCCCGCGCCATTTTGCGGCTGGCACTGCGGCACGAGCAGTCGTTGGCAGCCAGCCTGGATGCGGGCTTCGCGCAGGAGAACTGGGGGTTTCTCGCCCAGCAGTGCGTGGAGAATCTGCTCAAAGGGCTGATCGTGCTGGCCGATCAGCAGCCGCCCCTCAGCCACGACCTGGCGCGCCTGCAGTTCCTGGCCCTGATCCGCCAATTGCGCAGTGGCCTTGAGGCACGGCTGCAGCCGCCTTGGTGATCGACACCCAGCGGCCGTCGCTGGGGTCTGAGATCAGGCAGAAACCAGGCTCGCCAACTGCTCCCACTCGTCGCCGAACAGCCAGTCGTACTGGCGCCAGCGGCCCACGGAAGTGCTGTAGATCGGCTCGCGGGCCTGGCTGTGGCTGAGGGTGATCGGGATGCGCGGGTTGCGTTCGGGGTGCAGCACGCCCTCATGCATGGGCAGGTGCATGGCATCGAGGCAGCCGCGCAGGCTGGCTTCCGGCTGCGCCACCAGCGACTCGTAGCGGATGACGCGATGGTTGAGCTGGAGCCGCTCGATGGCCAGGCTGGTCAGTTGCAGATGGATGCTCAGCACAGCCCGGATCTGATCGAGGCTGCTCACCCAACCCAGGACGCCGGTGGGGCGGATCGCCGCCATGCTGAGGCTGAGGGCCAGGTCGCGGGGATCCCGGCGCAGGTGCAGCACCACCGATCCGGGCAGTACCTGGGCGATGGCGGGCAGCCACATCCAGCTGATCAGTGACTTGTCCACAATCCAGGCGGCCTGCCCATCGGCGAGGCGCTGGGCAGGCTGGCGGTAGATCCTGCCCAGGGCGGAGCGGCGCTGGCCGCTGAGGCAGGTGAGCTGTTCAGCACCGCAGCCCTGCTCCCCCAGCTCCCGGGAGAGCAGGGTCAGGCCCTGAAATTCGCCGATGCCACACACCGATGGATGGCCATCAAGCATCTGCTCCAGCAGCGTGGTGCCTGAGCGCGGCAGGCCCAGCACGAAGGCCACCCCGGGCTCGCCCGCAGAAGCGGCAGGCGGGGCGGGCGGCAATAACGGTTGGAGATCGGCGCAGCGCAGCGCCTCCAGCTGCTCCTGCAGCGGGGCCAGAAAGCCCTGCAGATCAAAAGGTGGGGCAGTGGCGCACTGCAGCTGCCGCGCCAGCGACCAAGCCTGGCGATGGCGACCGAGCTGGTCGAGCAGTTTCACGGCGTCAAATCCGGCCATCCGCCGCAGCTGGCCGGGGAAGCGACCCTCCGCCAGGGGCAGCAGGGCCGCCACGGACGCTTCCGGGTCGGTGGCGGCGCAAAGTCTGGCGTTAAAGAGCCGCCCCTCCGGCGTTGCCGCCCAGCCCGGCTGGCTGCTCAGCAACTGGGCCATAGCCGGTCGATCCCCGGCGTGATGGCAGGCATCTGCCAGAAAGGTGCAGGCCAGGGGGCCGATGGCGTCCTGGCGCTCGGCCAGGGGCTGGAGCAGCGCCAGAGCCTGATCCAGCTGACCCAGATGAAAGCACACATATCCCTGGATCAGGCGAAACCGCGGCGTGCGCCCCAGGGCTGACTCGATGGCATCCAGGCGCTCCTGGGCGCCCAGCAGGGCATGGGCAGAGGCCAGCTGCTCGGCTTCTGCGAGCAGGGCCCTGGGATTGGCAGGCGCGGCCCCGAAGCCGGAGCGGGCGGGCGGGCTACCAGCCTTGCGCCTGCCGGCGGGGTTTGCCTGGTTGCGAGCGCTGGGCATGGCTTTGATGGTTCCCCCATCCCGGTAGGTGGCACCGGCACGGGGCTGGGAGGTCAGCGCGTCGTGACAGCCTAAACAGCCCTGCTCGCCCCAACACAGGCCACGCAAGGGAGCGGGCCCGCACCAGCGCCTATGCCAAACAAGAAAGTGGCGTCGCTCCCCTTG
>NZ_JBSYHW010000077.1:0-10472 GCF_056108345.1 Cyanobium sp. NIVA-CYA 375
GAAGGTGGCAAGCCACCGGACGGAATCCCGTCAAGCGCAAGAACATTGCGCAACACAACTGTAACGGAAGATTGCGGTTTTTGTGAGAAGACTGGTCGAGCGACGCCAAAGCCCTGCTGATGAATGCCATAAGGGCCGCTAATGATCAGGGGCGGCGTCCTGTCACCTGGAGCCCCAGTGTCACCCTCGTACCCACCCGCTTCTGTTTCAACTCCTGCGGCTATTGCAGCTTTCGGCGCCCCCCAGATGGCCTAGATCCGTTAGCTGATGGGCTCAACGATGTCCAGGCGCTGGCCGCATTAAAAAATCGCCCCCGGGCGGCAGAGGTGCTTTTGCTCAGTGGCGAGGTAGCGCCTGGCTCTCCCCAGCGCCGCGCCTGGTTCGGTCGGCTACTGGCTCTTAGTCGTCTGGCCTGGATAGAAGGCCGGCTGCCGCACACAAACGCTGGCCCCCTCTCCATCGCTGAAATGGCCGCCCTGGGCCGGCTTAATGGTTCCATGGGGCTCATGCTGGAAGGGCTCGGCCCGGCCTACGAAGCCCTGCATCGCCAGTCTCCGAGCAAGAGCTTGGAAGTGCGCCTCGGCCAATTGGAGCAGGCCGGTCGTTTAGGGATCCCCTTCACCACGGGGCTGTTAATGGGAGTGGGGGAGTCCCCGGGCGACAGGCTCGCAGCCCTGGAGCTGCTGGCCCAGCTCCAGCGCCGCTGGGGTCACTTGCAGGAGGTGATCCTCCAGCCCTTTCGCCCCGATGCCACTGCTGCGCTTTTGCTCAATGCCAGTGAGCAGGCCGACCTGCTTGACACCATTGCCACTGCCCGGGAAATCCTGCCGCCGGAAGTGCACCTGCAGTTGCCACCAAATCTTTGGCCCTTGCAAGAGCTGCCTGCTGCCCTGGCTGCGGGCATCGATGATCTCGGCGGCATCGACAGCAGTGACGTGATCAACCGCGCCTATCCCCAGCCCACGCCAAGTCAGTTGGCAGAAGTGCTTGCCCAGGCTGGCTACGAGCTGACTCCCAGGCTGTGTGTGCACCGAGCCTGGCTCAGCTTTTTACCGCTGGCATTGCATCGCCAGGCTCTCCGTGCCGAATCGAGGTTGTTAGCGTCCAATTCTTCCGGACCGAAGAGTCCATGGCCGTGAGCGCCACGAGCGTCCACCGGGTGCTGCTGGTGCGGCTGCCCTGCAATCCAATTTTTCCGATCGGGCCGATCTATCTGGCTGATCATCTGCATAAGCAGTTTCCGCAGATCGAGCAGCGAATTCTCGATCTGGCAGCCCTGCCCCTGCTTGATGTGGAGCGCGTGCTGCTCGCCACCGTGAATGCCTTTCGCCCCACCTTGATTGTGTTCTCCTGGCGGGACATCCAGATCTATGCGCCCGTGGATGGGCGCGGCGGCAACCCGCTGCAGAACTCCTTTGAGGTGTTTTATGCCCGCAATCCCCTGCGCCGCCTTCGAGGTGCCCTGGGTGGCCTGGGGCTGATGGCTTCCTTTTACGGTGAGCTGTGGCGCAATTTGCGGCTGGTGCGCCGCGGCTTGCGTCGGGCCCGCCGCTTCGAGCCCCAGGCCACCGCTGTGCTGGGAGGGGGCGCGGTGAGTGTGTTTTATGAGCAGCTGGGCCGCAAGCTGCCCAAGGGCACGGTGGTGTCGGTGGGGGAAGGGGAACCCTTGCTGGAGAAGCTGATTCGCGGCGAATCCCTGGCGGCGGAGCGTTGCTTCATCGCCGGCGACGAGCCCCGGCCCGGCCTGATCCATGAGCAGCCCGGCGGCATGGAGAAAACCGCCTGTAACTACGCATACATCGCTTCGATCTGGCCCCAGCTCGACTGGTATCTCGATGGCGGCGACTTCTACGTGGGCGTGCAGACCAAGCGGGGCTGTCCCCACAACTGCTGCTACTGCGTTTACACCGTGGTGGAAGGGAAGCAGGTGCGGGTGAACCCGGTGGCGGAGGTGATCGCCGAGATGGGCCAGCTCTACGCCAAGGGTGTGCGGGGCTTCTGGTTTACCGATGCCCAGTTCATTCCGGCTAGGCGCTACATCGAGGATGCCAAGCAGCTGCTGCGGGCGATCCAGGCCCAGGGCTGGAGCGACATCCGCTGGGCCGCCTACATCCGTGCCGACAACCTCGACGCCGAGCTGGCGGAGCTGATGGTGGCAACCGGCATGGACTACTTCGAGATCGGCATCACCTCCGGCTCCCAGGAGCTGGTGCGCAAGATGCGCATGGGCTACAACCTGCGCACGGTGCTCGAAAACTGCCGCCTGCTGGCCCGGGCAGGTTTCCGCGAGCACGTGTCGGTGAATTACTCGTTCAACGTGATCGACGAGCGGCCCGAAACCATCCGCCAGACCGTGGCCTATCACCGCGAGCTGGAGCGCATCTTCGGTGCCGACAAGGTGGAGCCGGCGATCTTTTTTATCGGCCTGCAGCCCCACACCCACCTGGAGCAGTACGGCTTCGACCAGGGCCTGATCAAGCCGGGCTACAACCCGATGAGCATGATGCCTTGGACGGCACGCCAGCTGCTGTGGAACCCCGAGCCCATGGGCAGCAGCTTCGGCCGCATCTGCCTCGAGGCCTTCGAGCTCAACCCCGGTGATTTTGGCCGCACCGTGATGGACCTACTTGAGCGTGATTACGGCCTCGCCCCATTGGAAGAGGCCCTGCATGCACCAGTGGAAGGCCGCAAGGCCCTAGCTACAGCGACCCGCTAGCCCCGTCTTTTCTCCACCAGCGGCGGCGAGTCCAGAGCAGGGCGCCAAGCCCTACCCAGCCAATCATTCCGCCGATCGGGTTTATGTCGGCGCCGCCGGGCCCCACCAGCCAGCCAGGTGCTGCTGGGGAAATTTGCAGCAGACCCTTTTGCACTAGAAACCAACCCCCAACCAGTCCGCCATGCAGGCCTATAGCTCCCCATAGGGAACCTGCGTCGGCTCGCCGCTGCAGGGCAAGCACCAGACCTAAAAGGATTAGGCCCCCCAGCAGCCCCAAGGCCTCGAGCCCAGGGGCCCGATACCAGGGGTGCAGCAGGGCAAAGATCAGGGCTTGCAGCACCAGCGCCCGGCGGGCCCCCAGCTGGAGCTCCAGTTCACCCCATAGCCAGCCGCGAAATAGCAGCTCTTCGGCAAATCCCACCCCTGCCAGCAGCAGCAGGCCGTTGAGCAGCAGGGCTCCATGGAGCTCCCCAAGCCATTGGGCTTGGCCCACCAGTATTAAGCCCGTTGTTACCAGTGCCAGCAAGAACAGCGCCTTCAGCAGCCCCCGCACGCCGCTGCGTAGGGCTAGGGCTCCTGGCACAGCTAAGCCCAGGCGCTGCCAGGGATTGGGCTCCTGCCAAACCCGCCTCAGCCTCAACGGCAGGCTGGTCAGCAACAAAATCAGGGCCACTACCAGACCCGCCAGATCCACCTGGTCGGAGCGCCAGTTGGGGGCTAGCAGAGCAAGAGGCCTTGCTAATAGCCAGCCCGCTAGGTAGAGCAAGGGCACGTACAACAAAGTGCCCCACCAGTGCGGCCTCACTGCCGCGTTAGCTGCCGCAGCGGGCGGCTCCATCAGCTTTCGGGCTCAAGGCTGCTGCTCAGGCCCTTGCCCTTCAGAGTTTCGCAATAAAATTCAGCAGGTTCTAGATCGCAGACGATCACCAGGCCAACGCCGGTGTTGTGGGCTTCCAGCATTACGGCGATGGCGTCCTGCTCACTGAGCGAGGGCACCACTTGGCGCAGGGTGGTCACCACGTATTCCATCGAGTTGACAGGATCGTTGTGCAGCAGCACCTTGTAGCGAGGCGATGGCTTGCGCACCCGCTCCGGGGCCTTCTCCATCACGGCTGCCCCGCCGCTCTCGCGGCCGGGGCTCTGGGTGGCGACGAAGGGATTTCTGCTGGCGGCGCAAAAGTGGTGAGTCTTGACCATGACCGTCAACTTAAGGAAAAGGCAAACTGTGACCGGCTTCCCGTTAACGCCGGGGACGCCGGCACGTATCCAGATCCAATGGTAGACAAGGGCTGAGCCGGGGGAGAGCGGCTTATGGCTGATGGGCAGGTCAGCCATAAGCATTAGGGTCGCTGGACTCCCCACCTAGGATTATTTAATCAGGTGTTTACATGACGCGGATGCGTAGTTACGCCTTCGTAGAGCAGCACAGCGAGGAAGACTGCGGGGCGGCCTGTGTAGCAACGGTGGCGCGCCACTACGGCAAGAAGGTGCCGATGGCGCTAGTGCGGCAGCTGGTGGGCACGGGTCATCAGGGCACCACGTTGCTTGGCCTGCGCCGCGGTGCCGATGAGCTCGGCTTCAACTGCCGGGCCCTGCGCACCGAAGTGGATGAGACCTTCTTCCGCGACGTGCATCAGATCGACCTGCCGGCGATCCTGCACTGGAAGGGCAATCACTGGGTGGTGCTGCACGCTGTGGAGCGCCAGGAGGTGATGATCGCCGATCCGGCGGAGGGAGTGAGGCGGCTGTCCCATGACGAGTTCCTCGAGGACTGGGGCGACGGCGTGCTGCTGACGTTGCAGCCGGATATGGCCCGGCTGCAGCAGCAGCCGGACGACTCCAGCAAGATGAACTTCGTTGCCCGCATGCTGCGGCTGGCCAGGCCCTATTCGGGTCTGATCGGTCGGGCGATGGCGCTGAACGCGGTGGTGGGCCTCATCGGGATCGGCATCCCGATGCTGATGCAGGTGCTCACCGATGACATCCTGGTGCGCCGCGATGCCCAGCTGCTGGGAGTGCTGGGTGGCGGCATGCTGGCGATCTACGGCTTCCGCACGCTGATCGATTTTTTGGAGCGCAAGATCTCCACCTACTTTTTCGAGCGCCTCGAGCTGGCGCTGATGCTGGAATACGGCCACAAGCTGATGCAAATGCCGATGCGGTATTTCGATACCCATCGCAGTGGTGACATCCTGAACCGCATCATTGAAATGGGGCGGGTGAACACAATGTTCAACTCCCTGCTGCTTGACCTGCCGGCCGATATGTTCCTCGGTCTGATTTCGCTGGTGGTGATGGTGGTGTATTCCCTGCCGCTCACCATGGTGGCGTTGGTTGCCTACGTGTTGATCGTGTTGGTGCAGCTGGCTTTCCTGCCGCGCAAATATGCCGTCGGCGGTAAGATGATCAAGAAGAATGCCGATAATCAGGCCCTGCTGGTGGAATTCTTTCGCGGAGCCCAGCTGCTGAAATCCACCAATGGTGGGCTACAGGCCTGGGATGAGTACCAGGAGGGATTCGGTGAGGCGGCTCGGCTGAGCTGGCAGGAGAGTCAGCTGGATCTGCTCAGTAACGGCGCGATCGATCTGCTGTCGGCGTTTCTGCAGATTGGCTTGTTGGTTTATGGCAGCACTTTCGTGCTGCAGGCAGAGCTCAGCATCGGCCAGCTGCTGGCCTTCGTGGGCCTGGGCATGAATGTGCTGGCGTTCTTCCGCGATGCCAGCAAATTTGCGGTGGAGGTGCTGGGTGATCGTTCGATTTTCGGCCGGCTCACCGATGTGCTGGAGGCCGAGCCGGAGCAGAAGGATCTGCGCCACAAAACCTGGCTGGAGTTTAAGGGGGATGAAACGATCGAACTGCGCCAGTTGCGCTTCGCCCATCCGGGCCGCCGCCAGGCGCTCAGCAACATCCAGGCCCGGATCCCCGGTGGGCGGGTGACCGCGCTGGTGGGTGGATCCGGCAGCGGCAAGAGCACCCTGGCCAAGCTGATCGCCGGCATGTATCCACTCAGTGGTGGCCTGATCCGCTTCGGCGGAGCTCTGCAGGGTGATCTGGCGCTCGACTGTCTGCGATCTCAGGTGTGCTTAGTGACGCAGGACTCGCACTTCTTCAATCGCAGCATCCTCGAGAACTTCCGCTTCACCCATCCGCAGGCCACTTATGAGGAGATCGTGGAGGTATGCCAGGTGGCTATGGCCGACGACTTCGTGGTGGATCTGCCGAATGGCTACAACTCGATGCTGGGCGAATTCGGCTCCAACCTCTCCGGTGGGCAGAAGCAGCGCCTTGCGATTGCCAGGGCTCTGCTCACCAACCCGCCGGTGCTGATTCTGGATGAATCCACCGGCGCCCTCGACCCTGTGCTGGAGGGGCAGTTGCTGGATCGGCTGCTCGCCTACCGGGAGGGCCGCACCACGATCCTGATCAGCCACCGGCCGAGTGTGATCGCCCGCTGTGACCATCTGCTGTATCTCGAGAACGGCCAGCTGCGGCATCAGGGGGCTGTGTCGGACGTTGACCCCGCCCAGGCCCCGGGCCTCAAGCGTTTCCTGCCCACCACCACTCATGCCGGCTGATTATTCCGATCCGAGCGACAGCGCCCTAGTGCCCACTCCGCAGGAAGCCCTGGCCCGATACGGCGCGATTGAGCCCGCCCGTGCCGAGCTGCTGCCGAAGCTGGCGATGGACGACTACGTGCCATCCGTGCGGCCGTGGTTGCGCTTCGGCACCACCGCTGTGCTTGCCAGTGCCGGACTGGGGGTTCTGTTCATTGCGGTGTGCCCTTACCGCGTGGTGGTGAGGGGTGAAGGATCGGTGCGACCGGCTGGTGAGCAGGTGCTGGTGAACGCCCCATTCGAGGGGCGGGTGGTGTCGATCGATGTACGCACCAACCAGGCGGTATCGATCGGCCAGGCGATCGTGACGCTGGATCCCAGCCGTCTGCGGGGCGAAGTGGAGCAGGCGGGCAAGAGTCGTGGTGCCCTGGATCAGCAGCTGCAGGCGCTGCAGTCGCAGTCGCAGGCGGATTACGCCCGGGCCGAGCTGGAGGTGGAGAAGAGCCGCTCGAACCTGGCCTATGCCCAGTCGGAGTTTGATCGCTACCAGTTGCTGGTGCGCCAGGGTGCCGCCTCGACCAGTTTCGTTGAGTCCAAGCAGGCGGAGCTGCGTGAATCGCGTGCCAGCCTGCAACAGGCGATGCAGGGGCTGGCGGCAGCCCGATCGCAGGCCAGCAACAGCCAGGCGGTGCTGCGCAAGGAGCTGGCGGGGATTGAACAGAGCTCGGCTGAGGGGCAGCGCAACCTGCGCAGTGCTGTGGTGCGTGCGCCTGTGAAGGGCGTCGTGTTTCAGCTGCAGGTGCAGAACCCGCAGCAGACGATCAGTTCTGGCCAACCTCTGGCCATCATCACCCCGTCCAATGCCGAGCGGGTAGTGAAGGTGACCGTGCGCAGCGAGGATGTGGACAACGTGAAGGTGGGCCAGCGGGCTGACCTGCGCATCACCGGCTGCCCCTTCCCCGACTTCGGGACTCTGGGGGCCACGGTGCTGACGGTGTCACCGGATGCTTTGCCGGCCGGCGGTGGCCCGGAGGGCACCGAAGGGGCCGCCCGAGCCTCAGATCAGTTCGAGGTGACGCTCAAACCCCAGAGCACCTGGCTGGGGAAGGGAAGCCGGCGCTGCGAGGTGAAGCTGGGCATGGGACTGCTGGCCGACATCACCACCCGTGAGGAGACGCTGCTGCGCTTCGTGCTGCGTAAGACGCGGATCCTGGTGGGCCAATAGGGTGTCAGACAAAAAAAAGGCGGGCCGGAGCCCGCCTGATGATCAAGTCCTGAACAAGACTGCCCCTTACTTTTTGTTGGCAGATGTTTTACCGCCCGGATTTAGCAGGTCGCGACCGCCGGACTTCAGGTATTGGCCGTAGTTGCTGCCGCCATAGGCGGTGGAAGGATTGGTTTTGCCGCCGCTGAGCAATTCGGCGTCTTCGTCGTTGAGCTGAGCGAAGTGCCCCATGTCGCTAAAAAAATCAAGACCAAAATAATTTACCACATTTTCATGGCAGTCGTCGGGTCTTTTGCCTGGTATCGCTTCAAACCATTTGCGCTGCAAGCAATCTCGGTATTTTTGAGGGGGAGTTTTTCATTGTTTTTTCGGCAAGTTCTCAGGTAGAGCGCTGCTGACTTGTTCGACTCGCATAGCACTACGGATGACGCTGTCGTCATCACTACAAACTGGGTTGCGGTCTTCCTGCTAATCAAGCATCTATGCTGAAGATTCATGGATCACGCCGGTGAGTGCCGCCGCGGCAACCGCAACTGAGGCTCCTCTGGTTTCGGTCTGCACGATCACGCGCAACCGCACGGCGCTGCTTGAGCTGTTGGCCGCTTGCGTGGCGGCCCAGGCCTACCCGGCGGAGCTGCTGGAATGGGTGGTGATCGACGATTCCGACCCAGGTCCTGCGCCGGATCTGGCGGCGGCCCGGGAGGCCGGAATCACGGTGCGGCTGGTGCGGCTGCAGGAGCCCCAGCCGATCGGCGCCAAGCGCAACCTCTGTCATGCCCACGCCAGCGGCAACCTGCTGGTGCTTATGGACGATGACGACTACTACCCGCCCAGCCGGGTGCCGGAGGCCGTGGCGGCACTGCGCAGTGGCGAGGGGGATGTGGCGCTCTGCACCAGGGTTCCTTTGCTACTGCTGCCGGAGGGCAGCCGCTGGCTGTCGCCCAGCTTCCATGCCACGGCGGCCACGGCTAACAGCCTCGCCTACAGCCGCGCCTATCTAGAGGCCGGCCATCGCTTCGATCCGGAGGCCTGGGAAGGGGAGGAGCCGTCGTTCCTGGCGGGTGCTGCTCGTCCGCCGCTGGTGCTCGATCCTGCGGCCAGCCTCACCTGCATCGGCCATGGCGGCAACACGGTGGACAAGCGCTTGTGGATTGCCCGCAACGGCGTCCAGCGCTTTGAGCCGCTCGGGCTTGATGCACCGGGTTTCCCGCCGGAGGCCTATCTGGAGCGCTACCGGCAGGTTCTGGGGCTGCCCAGGGCCCATCCCGTAGCGGCACCAGCGCCTGTGGAACCGGCCGAGGAGCCGCAGCAGCAGCGCCCCTGGCGGGTGGCGGTGATCACGCCTTACTGGAACGAATCCCCCCAGCTAATAGGACGTTGCCATGGCTCGGTTCTGGCGCAGGACTATCCCTGCACCCATTTCCTGGTGGCCGATGGGCCGGGCTGGAGCGAGCTGGCGGGGTGGGAGTGCCGCCACATCGTGCTCGGGGTCAGCCACGGCGACAACGGCAACACGCCCCGCAGCATCGGCGCGCTGGCTGCCATGAACGAGGGCTTCGATGCTGTGGCCTTCCTTGATGCCGACAACTGGTTCAGTCCCGATCACATCCGCGTCGCGATCGACTGCCAAGCCGCCTCCGGCGCGGCCGTGGTGTTCAGCGACAGGCACATTGTGTTCCCGGATGGCCAGCGCCTCACCCTGCAACCCGAGGAGGATCGCCTGCACCGCCTGGCGGACACCAGCTGCATGGTGGTGTTCCAGCTGGCCTTTAGCAGCCTGGCCCTGTGGGCCCAGATGCCGCGGCAGCTGGCTCCCCAGTGCGACCGTGTCATGTTCTCCCATCTGATGGCCAGCTACAGCTGCGCCTGGACGAACCGGGCCACCCTGTTTTTTGAAACCTGGTACGCCGGCCACTTCCTGGCGGCGGGGTTGCTGCCCCCAGCCACCGCCAAATTTCTGGCCCTGCAGCCGGCCGCGAGCTGGCAGGAGGCCGCACTGGCTTTCCGCAAGCGCTGCCCAACCCCGGTGTATCTCGGTAGCGAAGGCATCGGGCCTGATAAGCCCCGCATCAATCTGGTGACGATCCTCGGTGCTCCGTGTTCGGGCGGCACCCTGCTGCAGAGCGCGCTCTGCCGCCTTCTGGGCTTCGCCGGCATTCCTGAGAACCAGTTTCTGTATGAATGCGTGGCCCGGATGGGGGCAGACCATCGGCTGCGCCATGGCGGTGAAGTGTTACGCCAGCGGTTGCTGGATCCGCCCTCGCCTGAATCACGCCTCAAGCCCTTTGATCTGGAGGGGCGGGGCTTGAAGCAGGCTTTGAATCCAGAACGCTCCTACACTTTGCTTGAGGCCTACTTCCGCGGGGTGCAGGCTCTGCTGCCAGCAGAGGTTATGGGCTTCGCCCGCGCCTACGGCCAGGTGCACGTGCTCGATCGCTCCTGCAGCCTGGCGCTGGTTGCTGATGTGTTATTTCGCTGCCTGCCGGAGCACCGGGCCGTGCTGATGCTGAGGGATCCGTTGGAGCAGATCGCGGCGCTGCGGAGGCGCATGGCCTGCCATCCCAAGTGCTGGGGTTTCGCCGATGGCAGCCTGGCGGGGTTGTGCCGGGTGGTGCTGGAGTCGCTAGCGGTGCCGCTGCAGGCGGCGCCGCTGGGCCAGCTGTTGCTGGTGAGCCACAGCCGTCTGCAGGCAGATCCCCAGGCTGTCTTGGAGGCGGTCTACGGAGCCTTCGAGACGGCGCCCACTTCGTACTACGCACTTGAACCGTTGGATCTTGGGCCTGAGCCGTTTGTGAATCCTGTACATGAGCTTGCCTTTGCAGCCTTCCAGGACGGGCTGCCTAATCAGTTGCTGCTGGAGCAGGAGCGGCCATGGAAGCTGGCATGCATAACTGGGGCATCCAGGGCCGCCTAAAAGTCTGTCCCGATAGCTCTTGGCGGGGCTGTCAGCATTGGGTTCGCTCGGCGGGTCTCAGTG
>NZ_JBSYHW010000078.1:0-9921 GCF_056108345.1 Cyanobium sp. NIVA-CYA 375
TAGACCCCTTGGCGCCGTAAGGCGTTTTTTTGTAGATGACTGCAGGCTTGGAATTCCTCTTTTTTCGAGGTGCCCTTATTCCAGTCAGCTCACCTTGCAGTGGCCTATTGCGGCCCCACCGGCCTCACGGCCCAGGCCAGCGATCGCGCCGCGACTCCTGTGATCAGAAGCTTGTGCTGAGCTGGGGGCAGGCAGATGGAGCAGCGGGTGTAATGGCCCTGCTGCTGGAGCTGCAAAGCCAGGAAGCAATGGCCTGCAGTGCACCGTTGACTTTGCGCAGCCTGGAAGTGCTGGAGCGGAGCGACCAGCGCCGGGAAGATCATCAGGGCAGGAAGACAATCAGCAAATGATTGTGTAATCCAGCCGGTTTCTCCGAGGGTGAAGCCATAGACATCCCCATGGCTGCTGGAGGGCAGGAACTGCTGGTAATGCGCCCGCGATAACCGAGCGGTTCAGGTGGCTCCGCTGTTCTGCTGCAGCGCCAGTGGAACAGGTCCGCTGCCGCAGAGGCCGGTGCGCACGGAGCAGCGGCCATTGGGCATCATGCCCAGCTCGATCAGACCAGCCTCCAGTATTCGGGCGGCGATCTGGTCTGGCGGTAGCCCCTCGGTGCCGGCCTGATGTTCGAGGGCGTCGAGTAGCGCCGCAGGCAGCTGCCAGTGCACGGGCCTGAGATCAGAGTTCTCCATCAAGGCTGCTGAGTTGACGGTGGTCACTGCGGAGTTCTAGGGCGTCCTCTGTTGTGGTTATGGCTGAGGTGGTGGCTGATCTGTTCGTGCCTTTCCCACTCGATGTGCTGCCGGCAGTGCTCTCCAGCATGCAGCCTGCGCAGAGCGAGAGCAGCGGCGGTGTTGAGCACGAGCTCATGTACCGCCAGTCCACTGCGGCTAGTCCGAGCCGCCGGCGCTTGGGGTCGGAGGTATGACATGAGCAGGGGAGCGCTGGTCAGCTGGGGGATCAGTGGCTTGGCTCCGCTTCTGGCGCGGGTCTGTGGGCCAGTGGCCGCAGTGAATCAGGCCGTGGCCTGGCCCAGCCACGCTCTTTTTGGCTGGAGTTCCAGCGCAGCACGCCAGAGGCGCAGGTAAACAGCAAGGAAGAAGCGCTAGTGGAGTGGTTCTGAGCTAGGCGGTTCTGAGCTGAGCGGCTCAGATCCGGCGGCAAACGCGGCGGCTTAACCGGGCAGGCAATAGGGATTGCTGCAGCAGAAAAGGCCATCCATCAGCACTGCTGAGCGATTGCGTTTTCCCCGGAAATCAGCGCTTTCCCACCATAACCAAGGGCTTTTCCACAGGTTGTCCGGCTGAGACCCAGCCATCGATGCCTCCAGTGCCACTGGTCGTGGGGAAAACCTCTCTCCCCCTTGACCGAGCTCTAGGCGGCGGCTTGCTGTGAGGACAAGCAGCCCCGCACCGGCCGAAAAGCAGCGCCAGCCATTGATTCCAGTAGTAAGACGCACTAATCGCGCAGTCATTCCGCCGCTTTGACGGAAGCGCCCTGGCCGTGGATTGATGGAGTCGTCAACTTGACGAACGCATGAGCCAGATCCCAGACCATCTCCCGGTCCACGTGAGCGTCGTCAATGAGTTCCCGGAGGACCTGTACCAGGCGATGCGGGAGTTCATCAGCAGCCATCCCAACTGGGACCAGTACCGTGTACTGCAGGCAGCGCTTGCGGGCTTCCTGCTTCAGCACGGCTGCAAGGACCGGGCCGTCAGCCGCCATTACCTCGACGGTTTGTTCCAGCGCGATCCGGCTACTGCGGCGCGGCCGATCTCACGCACCTGATGGTGCTGGCGACGTGGTGATGGCTATTGCAGGCATGGCCGGGCTGCACACCGCTGCTGGATCGTCCCCGGTGGACTTGTGCTGCAGGGCGAAATAGCGCTGACGCGGATGGATAGTTGAGGGTTGAACATCCGATCGGGCCGATGGGTCCATCCGGCCATCAAAGGCCCTGAAACGGATTCAGCAGCCGCACTCCGCAGCCAGCGAGGTCATCAATGTTGCGCGTCACCACGGTGAGGTCGTGCAGCAGGGCGATGGCAGCGATCTGCTTATCGATGGCGTTGTGGGGATTGGGCACCCGCAGTCGCCCCCAAATCTGGGCCGCATCGCCATCAAGGTCCAGCACTCGATCGCCGTAGGTCTGCAACACCTCAGTCAGCCACTGCTCCAGCATTTGAGATTGCGGTTGATCCCCCCGGTGGCGAATCAACTCCACTCCACGCCGCAGCTCACCAATGGTGATGGCGGCCAGAAACAGCGGGGTGTTGCCTCGGGCTGCAGTTGCCCAGAAGGCCTGCACACCCGCATCAGCGCGGCGGCCCTTACGGGCCTCGCTGATCACGTTGGTGTCAATCAAAAACATCAGCCGCCACACGTTGATCGTCCTGGCGCTGGAAATCGGCGTCTACCCCAACATCCGGCATGGCAGCCAGTAGGTCCGCCAGGTTGCGCCGCGGTGGGCTCAGCAGCGCATCGGCCAAGATTGCCCGCAGTTCAGCTTCCTGGCTGCGGCCGTGGGCCCCGGCCCGCTTCTTGAGCGCCTGGACCAGGTCGTCATCGACACCGCGCACCAACAAATCAGGCATGGCTCCATCACAGCGTCGATAGCAATGCTATCGCCACTGGCGCCTTTGGTACTGGATGGCCGGCAGCCGAATGGGCAGTTCCGCAAGTAGAGCTTGCTCCGGTCCTGGAGCGAGCAGCCCTATGGAGAAAAGGAAATCACCCTCGTAAAAGAAGAGGTGCAGCCCGACATCCGCGAGTGCCTGGTGAGGGTGGAAGCGCTCGATCAGAGGCTGCTGGCCAGGCATGAGTTGCTGGTGCTGCGCTGTGAGCTCGAACCCAAGCGGCAAGCCCTGGCCATACCTGGGACCTAATCCCGGCTTTCTCACCCTGTTGGTTTGCGGGCGTTCAGGGTCAGAGGTGGTGAACCGCAGGGGAGAGCACTTCCCCGATGGTTCGCCCAGCCGCCAGCCGGGTCAAGGCCAAGTCGTGGGCCCGGTGGGAATTACTGAATGCACCTTTCGGTGCCACTCGGGCGGCCATAACCCTGCGACTTAGTGGGCGCGAGTGGGGGCGTTTTTTCTCCTTCCTGCGATGCAAGCCACCTCCATCCTGCTCCGCTCAAGCAGCACCAGGCAGCGCAAGGACGGCCCGGCCACCAGAGCGGCTCGGCAGCTGCTGGGATCTGATCTGCCCTGAGGAAGCCTGGGAGGAGCTCCTGCGCTGGCAAGCCTAGCGTGCGATGTGTACACACCCCGAGCGAGAGGGCAATGGCAATGAAGGAGCTTGGTCATCAGTCCAGCACTCGTTAGGAGTTGAACCACGGCAGTTTCAGACCAAGGGCTTCGATTGGAACCATTAAGAGCTTGTTGAGAGCACGGCCTATAACCACTTGTGGCTCATCTGCTCGAATAGGCAGAACGGCATGGGAGTGACCGGCACCGCCAACAATCTTGCGTCTGATCAGGGAGTTACCTGCCTCCAGCCCGCACACATAGGCTCGTTCCTGACACAGACCCTTGGCTCCATGTTCTTTGTCGCCCATCCGCACCCAATCGCCAGCGCAGACGATCGAGCGCACTGAGGTTTCCAAGGGTGGCCGTTTTCTGAAACTGCCCGGAGAAAAGAGCGACACCGAGCTTGGATAGCGCCGTACCTCGGAATCAACCACCCTGGCATTGGTGAATTCTGGATGAGCGATGGGAAGCAGCTCGCGCGTAAGCAGAGCGATGATTTCTTGATCACTCATCGCTGCGATAGCCGATGCGTTGTAAAAATCGCTGGCGACCACCGAGCCCTGGGGCTGCTCATCACCCCATAGAGCCTGTTGGGCATCCTTGTGCAGCTGATCCAGCATGAAAAAAGTGCCCCCAGAGCCCTTCAGTGATTCGAAGCGGGAGAACACGTTGGCTGGGTAAGCGATTGGAACATACCGATCCAGCCATAGACGTGCTGACACGACATCGATGGAACCAAGCGAAGCAGCGCTAACAAGCTCTGGTGCTGCCTTACTGAGTTCTGGAGATTGAGCCATCAGAGACTTAAGCCCTTTTGCACCAACGGCCAAGACCACAGCATCCACCTCGTCAATCACCAGAACTGATTTGGTCTCCAGGTTCATAAGCTCAACCGAGCTGACGCGCTGCGATTCGGGCGACACATTCACCCGGCTCACCAAGGTTCCCCCAAGGACCTGCAGATGATGGCGGGAGATCAGCCTTCTACTCAGGGGAGCAAACAGATGTTCAGCGATGCTTTTTGACTTGATCCAACGGACATCAAATGAGTCTTGGTGGGCCAGGGCGTAGTAATAGAGAAGCTCCATGGTGACCGCGGCCGAAAGCTCTTCTGGCGGCTTGAACAAGCCAACCAGCAAGGTGGGGCGCAAGAACTCATTGATGAGTCGATCGCTGATGCCGAGCTTGACAAATAGTGATTGTGCATCGAGATCGTCGTACTGCTGAAAAGTCTTGTTGCTGCGATAGAGATCAAGCATCGCATAGAGAAGCCCTGCGATACTGAGCTGATCTTGAATGGGTAATCGCTTGAAGTTGGTGATTGTTGCCACCATTTGGCCAAGGGGACTCGGCCATTGGGGTGCATCTCCAAAAACAGGCGCTGTTGCTTCTAACCCATCGGGAGACCAGAAGGCACTGGTTGTGAAGTCAGTGAAGATATCGCCAGCACCGTGTTCATCAGTTAGGGCGTTGATGTTGGGATAGTCTTTCCAAAAACCTCTGGTGCCTGCCTCGAAAGGTTTGCCACTTTTGGTTGTGATTGGTGTGCTGCCTGTTGGATCGGGCATCCCATCAATCAAGCTGACACGAATACCGGCTTCACAGAGTGCCTTGGCTGCGCCCCAGCCAGCCCACCCGGCTCCGACGACGACTACATGGGATGGTCTTCCGCCGGGCATGCTCTCGTCTGGAGTGGTCTCATCTGGCATGGCTGCTACGAAAGTCGGCTCATTTTCTGCAAGTTACTCAAATAGTGATGGAGAGGCGTCAATTCAATCTCCAGAATTTGGGAGATTTAATAAGTACCTTGGCCACGCTTTAGCGATCTCCCCTGTTACCAGGCTAGGAGCACCGCGGAAGATTTCGTGCTGCGCTGTCGGCTCAACGTGCTCTGGTTTGTGACGATCATCGGCATTCCCTTTTGGTTCTCTATTGCCACCGCTACGGATGGGAGGTCCATGCCACCCGGTGCAGCGGCCCGCTGGTACGAAACCCGGCAGCCCGGCCTGGGCCGGCAATTTCTTACAGAGATGCGTTCGGCTTTTGAGCGCATCCGCTCCAACCCTGTGGCGAGGCAGGTTGCTTAGCGGGCATTGAGGGCCCGCTCCACGGCGGCATCAATCAAGCCCAGGCGACTAGCCAAGGTGGCCGATCAGGCAGCGGCGGCGCGTTCACGCAGTTCTTCGTAGAGGCCGGTCTTGTTGATCAGGACATCCTTGATGCCGTCGCGGGTGGCGGCGGAGTTGAGAGCTTGGCTACTCATTGCTTGGTGGGCATCGAGGGCGCTGATGATCGCGTCCATTAGGGCGCTGCCCAGATCAGGAGATGCGCCGAACTGCTCCTTGCTGTTTGCGGAAGCCTGCTGCTGCAGGGTGGGGGAATCCAGCAATTTGCCGCGAATTACTGAACACACGTAAGTCACTTCGTCGGCGTCAGTGAGATCGCCGGTGAACAGGTCGTTGAGCCTGGCAATGATCTCAGCCAGCAGGGCCTTCTCCTTGTCCTGCACCGAGCCGCCGCCGGGTGCGAGGCCTGCCAGCTTCTCGGCGTCACCCTGGGATAGGTCGAGTCGCCGTTCGCCCTTGTTCCGCAGCGTGTGGTGGGTGAGCACCACCTTGGAGAGATCCACCGTGGGGATCTCCCGCTCAAACTCCAGCAGCGGCAGTAGCCGCTTGAAAAACAGCGCCCGCTTCTCCAGCGTCGTGTTGCCGTAATCGAATATTTGGCAGAGGAAGGTGTAGAAGCGCACGTAGGTGCCCAGGTCGCTTCTGAACAGGGTGAGGGCGTCTAGTTCGTCCTTCGCCTTATTGATTCCATCTGGTTCGCCGGCATCTTCTGCATTGCGCTTGGCCAGGCGTGCTTCCTTGAAGGCGTGCATCAGCCTTTGGGCAATAGGCTCCAGTGCCCCGATCAGTTCACTCTGCTTGCTACCAGGGGAGAGCAGTACCTTCACCACCCGATCCACCTCAAATTCGTCGTAGTGGTTCTGACTATCTAGCTTGGCCTTGAGGCTGAGAATCAGATTTGGGTCTGTTGCTTCTGCCAGCTCAGCGGTCTCGTAGTAGGCCTTAAAAGCATTCAGGATGTCGTTTGGTTCATTGGCAAAGTCCACGACATAGGTGGTTTCCTTGCCAGGGGAGCAGCGGTTCAGGCGTGAGAGGGTTTGCACGGCCTGGATGCCGGATAGCCGGCGGTCCACGTACATACCGCAGAGCAACGGCTGATCGAAGCCGGTTTGAAACTTATTTGCCACCAGCAGTATTTGGTAATCCTCACCCTGGAAAGCCTCGCGGATGTCGCTTTTAAGGCCTGGGTTCAAGCTGCTGCTCTTCTCGTTGAAGGGATCAGGGCCAGACTCCTTGTCGTCAACGTCACCGCTAAAGGCCACCAGGGTGCCCAGGGGGTAGCCCTTGGCCTTGATGTACTTGTCGATCGCGAGTTTCCAACGCACCGCCTCCTTGCGCGAGCCCACCACCACCATCGCCTTGGCTTTGCCATCGAGCAGGGGCGCCACAAACCTGAGGAAGTGCTCCACGATGATCTGCACCTTCTGGGCGATGTTGTGGGGGTGAAGCTTCACCCAGCCCATGAGCTTCTTCTTGGCTGCGCTCTGGTCCACCTCTTCCTCTGAATAGCTCTGGCCGTCATGGGCCAAGCGGAAGGCGAGGGAATATGTGGTGTAGTTCTGAAGTACATCGAGGATGAAGCCCTCCTCAATCGCCTGCCGCATCGAATAGACGTGGAAGGGTTCGGGCAGGTTCCCCTCTCCAGCGGGTTCATGGGGGTTGGGTCGCCGGCCGAACAGCTCCATGGTCTTGGCTTTTGGCGTGGCAGTGAAGGCGACGTAGGTAATGCTGTCTTGCTTCACCCGCTCGGCCATCTGGGTCGCCAGTACGTCTTCTATGGAGACTTCAGCGCCGTCGCCCTGGTCGGCAACGTCTGAGGCGCTGAGCACTTTCTTGAGCTTTTCGGCAGCCTGGCCGGTCTGGGAGCTGTGGGCCTCGTCGGCAATGACAGCAAACCGCTTACCGCCCTTAAGCGTCATTTCCTGCATCTTGTTCATCAAGGCCGGGAAGGTCTGGATGGTGCAAACCACCACCTTCTTGTCCCCGCCTAAGGCCGTTGCCAGTTGGTCACTTTTTATGCCCTTCTCCGTTGTGATCGAAGCCACCACGCCCTTCTTGCGCTCAAACGATTCGAGGGCTTCCTGCAGTTGGGTGTCGATGACGTTTCGATCACTGACCACCAGCACCGAATCGAAGACCTTCCTGTCATCGGCGTCGTGCAGCTCGGAGAAGAAGTGGGCGGTCCAGGCGATGGAGTTGGTTTTGCCAGAGCCGGCCGAGTGCTGAATCAGGTATTTCGAGCCAGAGCCTTCATTCCTCACGGCCTCCTGCAGCAGGCGAGTGACCACGAGCTGGTGATAGCGGGGGAAGAGAATCCGCTTGATTTGCTTCTTCTTGTTTCGCTCGGCAATGCAGTAGCGGCCTAGGATTTCAAGCCAGCTCTCCCTCTCCCACACCTCCTGCCATAGGTAGGCGGTTTGGTGGCCATCGCAGAGGGGGTTGCCCTTGCCGCAGTTTTTGTCGCCAGGGTCGCTGCCTTTGTTGAAGGGCAGAAACACGGTCGCCGGGCCAGCCAGCTTCGTTGTCATGCGCACTTCTCGATTGCTCACGGCGAAGTGCACCAGTGCTCCGCTGGGGAAACTCAGCAGGGGTTCGGGGGTTTTGCCGGTGAGCTTGGGCAGGCGGTCGGATTTGTATTGCCAGACAGCGTCTTCTATGGATTGGGTGTTGTCGGTCTTGAGTTCAACGGTGGCGACTGGGATGCCATTGAGGAAGAGGACCAGATCGATGCTGTTTTCGTTGTGCAGCGAGTAGCGCACCTGACGGATCACGCGCAGGCGGTTGGCGTTGTAGCGGGCCAGGATTTCTGGGTTGAGGCCTAGGGCGGGCTTGAACTCGGCCAGCTTGAGGGCCTTGGGTAGACCCATCACCTCGATGCCGTTGCGCAGTAGGTCGAGGGTTCCTTGCTGGTCGAGCTGTTCACGAATGCGTTGCAGCAGGTTGGTCTCTGCCTTGCTGCCGTTCTTCTGCTTGTAGGTATCCCAGGCGCCCTTCTGCGACTCCTCAAGCCAGGCGGTCAGGTCTGGCGGGTAGAGGGCCAGCTTGCGGTCGTAGTGGGAGGCGCTGCCGTTGTCGTAGTGCCAGCCGTGGCTGGCGAGGTGCTCGCAGACCTCATTTTCGAAGGCAACTTCGAGGTGAATGCTCATCGGCTCTGCAGTTGCACCAACCCTGGGCTGTGGAGGCAGGCTAGGCGCAGGAGCCGCTTCAGGCCTGGAGTTGATGCAGCCATTGCATAATAATTGGCGATGAATTGCGCGGAGGCGAGAACCAATCGCGAAGATCCCCGTGATGGCAAAGCTCTGCCGTGATGCTGCATATTGTTCTAAGACCTGCGGGCAGGTGAGTTCAGAGCGGTTCGCGATCGGCCTGCTCCTGTAAGGCACGATGTGCCAGAAAGCAATCGTCCACGGTGGAGGTAGGCAAAAAGAAGTCCTCCCAAGGCAGGGCCGCCGCCTTGACCTCAGAATCCGGCCCTCCGCTGGGGTCGGAAGGCATCCTCATGGAGAGCGCTTGAGTGCAAAACCAACAGCCCCGCCCAGCACCAGCTGCAGAATGCCGGTGCCCCAGTCGATGCGTTTCTCCGGAACCGGGCGAAACAGGCTGAACACGATCAGTAAGGCCGCGAACGCGGAAGTGGCGGCAATCATCCAAACCGCAATGCGCTCGATGCGGTGGCGTTGGGCCCGGTCGGCAGGGTGCTCTGGGGTTCTGATTTCAATTCCGCTGATCGCCGACTGCAGCTCGCGGGCGTAGGCAGCGGTGATGTCATCCATCAGATGTTTACCAGGGTTTCCACCTGATCCCCGAGGGCGAACTGCAGACGGGCTCCGGCTTCCTCCTGTTGTTTGGCGAGCATGTAGAGAGCAAGGGCGCGACGAAACACGTCGGTTTTGGTGAGACCTTCGGCAGCAGCGAGGGCTTCGAGGCGCTTATTGACCTGGTCGTTGAGGCGAACCTCAAGGCGAGTGGTGGCCATGGCGCCCCATAGGTAATACGGCAATTATACGGTGTTTTTCCGGCTCTAGTGTTGGATTTCAGCCGGTGCAAGGCTCCCTGGCCACCACCATCAGTGTTAAGCGCGGCTCTGGCGTAGGGCCTCGAGAAACTCGCTGATGTCGATGGGGGCTGAGGGCAGCGCCTGGAGCAGCTCGGCGTTGTCGGCACGACGGGCGGCCACGTCACCTGGCACATGGGGGATGCAGAGGGTGCGCGACACAGGGGCCTCCTGCTTGCTTGTGAGTAGCAGTGTGGCTGGAATCTGCTGACCACAACCAAGCCGCTGCCTAAACAGTGGGCTTAGTTTGCAGTGATTCCAACGTTATTACCAGCTCGGCGAACGGGGGTCGGCTCGCAGCATCTGGCGCCACGCAGCGGAGTTGCAGCGCTTGTAGCGATGGGAGGAGTATGTGAAATTCGGGATCAATGCGCTCTAGTAATTCGCCAAGCAAATAGCCGAAGGCGCGCACTTCTAGCGCTTCATCTCACCCCAGGGCGACGGCACGGTCTTCACCGAATTCACCGGCAAGGTGCTGGTGCAGGGCGAGCCCGAC
>NZ_JBSYHW010000079.1:0-9888 GCF_056108345.1 Cyanobium sp. NIVA-CYA 375
CCTGCCCCTCAAGTACCGGGCAACTACCAGCCGATCACGGAGGCGTGGAGGGCTTGACAATCCATAGGAGTGTCAGGCGGGCAAGGACCAGAAGGATGGGCAAGGCAAAGCTTTGTTTGCTGCTCAAAAGCACCCCAACTGGAGTTCCTAGGTTGTCGAGGTACAAGACGGCCAGACAGGCAAGAGCGCCATGGCCCGATTCAGCGCCCAACTCCGGTTTCCCTCAGCCGCGCTGGATGGCAAGGCGGTAGGGAAGCAGCTGGGGGAGCAGTTAATGGCCTTGCTCCAGTCAGCTCACCTTGCAGTGGCCTATTGCGGCCCCACCGGCCTCACGGCCCAGGCCAGCGATCACCGCGACTCCTGTGATCAGAAGCTTGTGCTGAGCTGGGGGCAGGCCGCTGGAGCAGCGGGCGTAATGGCCCTGCTGCTGGAGCTGCAAAGCCATGAAGCAATGGCCTGCGGTGCACCGTTGACTTTGCGCAGCTTCTCGCAGTTGTTGCAGACCCTGCAGGAGGCACTGCCAGAGCTCGAAGTGCTGGAGCGGAGCGACCGGCGCCAGGGCTGAGCAGCGCCGAGCAGATCATCAGTAGCGTGCGCGATAACCGAGCTGTCGTGCTCCACACGGCAGAGGCCTGTGATGGGGAAGCCAAACAGTTCAGGTGAGGGGGCTGGCACCGCTGTTCTGCTGCAGCGCCAGTGGAACAGGTCCGCTGCCGCAGAGGCCGGTGCGCACGGAGCAGCGGCCATTGGGCATCATGCCCAGCTCGATCAGACCAGCTTCCAGTACTCGGGCGGCGATCTGCTCTGCCGGCAGCCCCTCGGTACCGGCCTGATGTTCGAGGGCGTCGAGCAGCGCCGCCGGCAGCTGCCAGTGCACGGGCCTGAGATCAGAGGTCTCCATCACGGCTGCTGAGTTGACGGTGGTCACTGCGGAGTTCTAGGGCGTGCTGTGTTGTGGTTATGGCTGAGGTTGCAGGTACATGGCCTGCCTCTGCTTACACGGATTCACCAAAGCAGTCTTTCGACCAGTGACTGTCAGCTGTCAGCTCCAAAAACGGCTGCCCACTTAGGTCAGCAGCATGATCCCCGCTTATAGCCGTCCGCTAACACAGGGAGTGGCTTTAGTGCAAACCGGGTGAATATGAAATAAATATTGACGTGCAGGCATGGATTCAACTAAAGGCAGCTTGTCGTCCCTAGCCGGCCGCACCATTGCCCAGCTGCGCGCGTTGGCCCGCAACTCTCCGCTCGCCAACGTCTACAGCCGCCTCAGCCGCTCGCAGTTGATCGACGCCCTACAACAGGTGTTACCTCAACAAGCTCCAGCCGCCAACGACTACGTGCCTGTGGCAGTGGTCACAAGCGCCGCCGCTGGCGGCAGCGAGGTGACCTTCCTGCCCCGGGATCCGCAGTGGGCCCATGTCTTCTGGGAGCTCGGCAGCATCGATCAGCAGCGCGCCGCTGCCGCCGGTGCCAGCCAGCTCTGCCTGCGGGTGAGTGATGTGACAGGTCTGCAGACTGGCGCCAGCCATCCCCACGCCCTGCAGGAGGTGGTGGTCGATGCCAACAGCAGCGAGTGGTACCTAGCCCTGCCGCTTTGTGATCGCGACTACCGCGTGGAACTGGGCTATCGCCTGCCCTCCGGTGGCTGGTTGCATCTGGCCTTCTCCTCGGTGGCGCGCATGCCGGCCAGCGGGCCGAGCGAGGTGGTGGCCGACCTGTTCGTGCCTTTCTCCCTCGATGTGCTGCCGGCACTGCTCTCCAGCCTGCCGCCTGCTCAGAGCGGCGGCGGTGTGGAGCACGAGCTCATGTACCGCCAGTCCACTGCTGCTAGTCCGAGCCGCCGGCGCATGGGGTCGGAGGTGTGGCACGAGCAGGGGAGCGCTGGGCAGCTGGGGGATCAGTGGCTTAGCTCCGCTTCCGGGGCGGGTCTGTGGGCCAGTGGCCGCAGTGAATCGGGCCGTGGCATGGCCCAGCCACGCTCTTTTTGGCTGGTAGCTGATGCCGAGCTGATTGTTTATGGGGCAACCGAGCCCAGCGCCAGCCTGTTCATCGGTGATGCGCCAGTGCCGCTGAGCAGTGATGGCACCTTCCGGGTGCAGGTGCCCTTCCGCGATGGCCAGCAGGTGTACCCGATCCGGGCGGTGGCCGCCGATGGCGAGCAGGAGCGCTGGGTCCGGCTGGAGTTCCAGCGCAACACCCCAGAAGCGCAGGTAAACAGCAAGGAAGAAGCGCTAGTGGAGTGGTTCTGAGGCACCTGGATCGGCGATTACCCCTTTTTGGCGGCATCGCTGATCCGCCGCTGGGAGCAGACAAAAAACAGCAAACGGAGGTCCGTCATGACGGACTTCAACAACTGCCTGGGCAGCACCTGCCTGAACACGACAACCAGCCATGCCCAGCCGGTCCGGTGGCGGAGCGTGGGCTTAATGGCACCCACCTGCTCAGGGCAGCTGCTTTTAACGCCTGGGCTGCTAGTGGTTGGGTGGCGCCTCAGTAGAGCGCTTCCTCGGCATGGGTTTCGATGGTGCAATCCGAGGTGGGGAACGCCACGCAGGTGAGCACGAACCCGGCCGCCATCTGGTCTTCATCGAGGAAGGCCTGATCCTCTTGGTTCACGGTTCCACTGATCAACTTGCCTGCGCAAGACGAACAGGAGCCAGCGCGGCAGGACACTGGCAAATCAATGTCCTGATCCGCTGCCGCATCAAAGATCGACTGGTCATCGGCGCATTCGATGGTGCGGTTCAGTCCCTCGTTGGCGTTGACGAGCGTGACTTTGTAGGTGGCCATGGCAACAGGGCGGGCAAGGGGGTCCAGCCTGGACTGGTTCGCTGCTCAGCCTGCTGGCTCAAGGTGCCGCAGGCCCAGTCCCCATACGGGGAGGCTTTGCCCCCGCTTGGGGGGCGCCGTCGCCAGGGCTGTTGGCAGAGAGTGTGGCCTGAGCAGGGATACGGTCAGGCCGATGGAGACAATGTTGAGTGAGCTTATGTTGGTGGCCTTGTTGCTGGCCGTAGTGCTCGTCTCGGGCAAGGTCTGAGCGCGCTTCTCCTGAATCAGCCCCCAACGGGGACAGCAAGTTCGGCTGGAAGCAGTAGGTCATCCGCATTGATGGAATCGAGTTGCTCGACGCCCGTGAGGCCATGGGACCAGATGTCGACGCGGCTCTGAGGTGGACAGCTAAACAGCCATTCCTCAAACGGGAAGATCACCTTCTCCTGAAAGAAAGCCTCCGGACCGATACAACGCAGGATCACCATTTGATTGCTGGTGTTGTGATAGAGGCAGGTATCCATCCTCGTGGGTTGGGCGTTGCTCTTTGCATAGCTGCTTTGGCTAACGCACAACGGTGACGATTCGAACCTGATGAGCGATTGTCCCCAAATGGGGGCAATTTGGCCAACCGGCGATCAGGGCCAGGCGATGAAGCTGACCGGCTCATATTTCGCGATCGTGATCCGCCAGGCCCTGATCGCCAGGCCCTCCAGGCTATTGAGCAACGATGCCGTCTCATCGCCGGCGATCCAGCTCGCCTTGAGCAGCGGCAGCTGTTCGCTCATCAGCTCCATCGGCAGTTCCAGCAACAGCAGGCTGGCCTCACCAGCGGCCCGTTGCAGAGGGCCCTCCTCGCTGCGCTGCCACAGGCGCAGCAGCAGATCCAGAGCCAGGGTGCGTCCGTCATCGCCGGGATCAACGGCATCGGCAGCGGCGGCTGACTGAGATTTGCCGGTAAGGGGCAGCGCGCGCTTGCCCGCAAACTCCACCAGGGCCAGGGCAACGAGATAGGGAGCGTCTGCCATGGATTCAATCCTGCGAGGCCGCACCACCCTGGCGGATCAACGGACGCCGACACGATGCTGCCCCTCAGGATGAGCAGAAGTACCTGAATAACGGCAGACGTTGCCCAGCGATCGGCTGGTCGGGTGTCCCATCCAGAGATCCGGCAGGGTTACATTCACCAAGCCAAACTGGACCCGCTGGGGCTGTGCGTTATGGCCACTATCGGAGACCAGCTCCTGACCTATCGCTCGGCCCTCACCGAGGCCCAGTCGAAAGGTGAGCAAGCGACCGCCAGAAAGATACAGCAGCAGATCAGGGAACTGGAGGAGTTCCAACAGCGCCACCCCGAGGAGGCCAAGGCCCCCTCTCCCTTCGAAGTGTTCTGTGACCTCAACCCCTCCGACGTCAACTGCCGCGTCTACGACGACTGAGCCGGGATCGGTTCGAGGGCAGGACTCTCCACTCCTAGGGTTGGCCCTGGCTTACTTCGCATCCCAGCCAGAGGCATCAGCCGGAGCATGGATCTCACTCCCTTCCTGGCCACTGCCGACAAAGGGTTTCATGAAGAGGGCCTAGAATTTATTGAGATTTCAGGCCTTTCGCCGTTGCGGCGAAAGGCCGTTTTCTGTTGCGGGCGCTTTGCCGGACCTTCGGGGAGTATTCCCGTATCACTTGCGCCGTCACCGATCAAGAAGCCTGCCTCGGCTATCTAGCTGCGCAAGCCGACGATCCCTACGAGCTGCTGGTCTGCACCGACTACCTGGAGAGCGGCAACGGTTTCGATCTGGTGCGTGAGGCTCGCCAGCTTCATCCGAAGCTCCATACCGTGATCCTGGCGCTGGGGGATGCGATTCCGGCGGAGTGCAGCGAGACCCCGTGGCTGGAAGCCGTTGTTGCTGAGGCCGACTTCGTGGATGATCAGCAGCCACTGCAGGCCGCCGTCATGGCCGTACTTGGCGGGCACTCCTACCGCAGCCCCTCCCTGCGGACGGGCATCCTGCCCTACCTGAGCTGTCCCAGGCTCACCCCCCGCGAGTATGAAGTTCTCGACCTGCTCGCCAGTGGCCTGAGCGACCGGGAGATCGCCAAGCGTCTTGTGGTGAGTGATGAAACCGCTCACACCTACACCAAGCGGCTACTGCAAACCCTCAACGTGCACAACCGGCTGCAGGCCGTTCTGAAGGGAATGCGCTGCGGCATGGTTCAGATCTGAGCGGCGCCAACCACCTGGTCCCGATCGCCAGGGGGGGCTCCGCACTGTTCCCGATTGGGGGCATCCCTTCCTGGCTCGTTGCAGCAGATTGACTGAGATTCCGGCCCGGAAGGCCATGTCATGTCCCTAATTCAACGGGAAACTCCCTATCCCCACTGGGAATTCAGCGATCCCATCAGCGGTGATCTGCTGCGGGTAGTGCCAGAACGCGGGGGGCTTATCAGCGGCTGGCGTTGCGCTGGCCACGAAGTTGTTTACCTCGATCTCGAGCGCTTCCTCGACCCAGCCCAATCGGTGCGGGGAGGCTTTCCGGTGCTCTTCCCGATCACCGGAGGCCTGCCAGACAACCAGCTCCCCCTGCCCCAGGGTGTGTTCAACCTCGGCCAGCACGGCTTTGCGCGCCAGCTGCCCTGGAGCCTGGAGCCCCTGGCGGATGGAGGTGGCGTTCAGCTGCAGTTGGCCGACACCGAGGAGACGTTGAAGTCCTACCCGTTCAGCTTCCTGCTCACCATGGAGGTGCGGCTGGCACCAGGGGCGCTGGAGATCACCACCATCGTGGAAAACCGCGGCAGCGACACGATGCCCTTCAGCTTCGGGTTGCACCCATACTTCAACCTCTCCAGCCTGGAGAGTGTGCGCTTTGAGGGGTTGCCGGCCCAGTGCCTCAACCACCTCACCATGGAGGACGCCTCCACGGCGGAGCAGATGGAGAGGCTGGCCGATGGCATCGATTTGCTGGTGCGGCCCAAGGGGGCAGTGCGGCTGGTGGACGAGGCCGCCGGCACCAGCCTGGAACTGCAGCTGAGCCACCCCCTTGATCTGGTGGTGCTTTGGACGGAGCCACCGCGGGCGATGGTGTGCATGGAACCCTGGAGCGCACCGCGCCAGGCCCTGTTGAGCGGCGACCGCAAACTCGAGCTGGGCCCCGGTGCCAGCACGAGGCTCCAAACCCGCTATGCCTTCACAGCAACCCAGGACGTCTGAGGGTGAATTGCCCCCAAGCGGGGGTTTCCCTCAACCGGGCGGCTGCTCGAAGATTTTGAACGTCCGAATCGTTGCTGCTATGAGCCAGGCAACCTTCACCGCCGCCCTAACGATCGGCGAACTAGAAGCAAGTTTTCCGGTGTACTGCAAGGCCTTGCGCATCCTGATCCGAGAGGAAAAAACCATCGAGCAGATCAAGCGGAGCGTTTGCTGGCATCGCCTCGAGAAGCTGCATCAATGCCTGCCAAGGCATTACAAGGATCCCAACCACCTCTACTTCCAGCTCAGGCGGGAACTCACCGCGTGAATCGAGTTCTGGCGATCATCCTCGGAGGCGGTGCCGGCACCCGGCTGCAGCCCCTCACCCTCACCCGCGCCAAACCGGCGGTGCCGCTGGGCGGCAAATACCGCCTGATTGACATCCCGATCAGCAACTGCATCAACTCCGGCATCAACAAGATCTACGCCCTTACTCAATTCAACAGTCAATCGCTCAACCGCCACCTCAGCCTCACCTACAACCTCTCCTCCGGTTTCAGCAGCGGCTTCGTGGAGGTGCTGGCGGCCCAGCAAACCCCCGACAGCCCGAGCTGGTTTGAGGGCACCGCCGACGCCGTGCGCCAATACCGCGAACTTTTCGAGGCCTGGGATGTGGATCAGGTGCTGATCCTCTCCGGTGATCAGCTCTACCGGATGGATTACGCGGCCTTCGTAGCGGCCCATCGAGCCAGCGGTGCCGCGCTGACGGTGGCGGCATTGCCGGTGGACAGCTCGGCGGCCGAAGGTTTTGGCTTGATGCGCACCGATACGGCAGGGCGGATCCGGGAGTTTCGCGAGAAGCCCAAGGGCGAGACCCTTGAGGCGATGCGGGTCGACACCGGGGCACTGGGCCTATCAGCAAGTGAAGCGGAGCGCCGACCGTTTCTGGCCTCGATGGGCATCTATGTGTTCGAGCGGGACACCCTGTTCAACCTGCTCTCCAGCCAGCCGCAGGCCACCGACTTCGGCCAGGAAATCATTCCGGCCGCCCTGGCCAATGGCCTGCCGCTGCAGAGCTACCTGTTCGATGACTACTGGGAAGACATCGGCACCATCAAAGCCTTCTACGACGCGAACCTAGCCTTGGCCGATGAGCAGTCCGCCTTCAGCTTTTACGACGAGCAGGCCCCGATCTATACCCGCTCGCGCTATTTACCGCCCAGCCAGATCCGTGATTCGCACCTGCACCGCTCGGTGCTTAGCGAGGGTTGCCTGCTTGATCGCTGTGTGATTCAGCACTGCGTGCTGGGTCTCCGCCTGCGGGTGGAGGAGGGCGCGGTGCTGGAGGACACGCTGGCGATGGGTGCCGATAGTTATGAATCGGAGGCTGAGCGCTCCCTGGTGCGCTCCCGTGGTGGCGTGCCGCTCGGGATTGGGGCTGGTTCAGTGGTGAAGCGAGCGATTCTCGACAAGAATGTGCGTATCGGCGCCAATGTGCAGATCATCAATAAGGATTGGGTGCAGGAGGCGGACCGCAGTGAGCTGGGATTCACCATTCGCAGCGGCATTGTGGTGATCGAAAAGAACACGACGGTGGCCGATGGCTCGGTCATTTAGGGGCCTCACGCTCTAAGCGATCAGCTTGTTCAGGGCGTTGACTCCTCGACGATGTCGACAACAAGGGCTCGCACCGGTTGGCTTGTTTGATTGCGCCACCAGTAGGTGACGCCGGAGGTTTCAAAGGCTGCTTCCCCGGCGTTCAGCATTACAGGGCTGCATGAGGGTCCCCGGCGTTCCGTCCAGTGGTCCCTCCAGCAGATAGGCCACCCCGAGACGGCTGTCATGGCGGTGAAGGCCGATGTGGCCGCTGAGGGCGTGGGTCGCGAAGCCGACATCGTGGAGCAGGCCATAACCAGCGGTCTGCCGAAGACCAGCTCCCAGCTGGCAAAGGCAGTGGTCAGCTCCACGTCCCATGACCACCCCGATGAGCGCCGAGCGGTTCGGCGATCGCTTCCGCTTCTACCGCGACCAGCCGCAACAACAAGCCGGTGTGCAGCAGCTGTATGCCGCCATCGACAGCAGCGACCAGAGCACCGCGATCCTCTGCGAGCAGGCGCCCTGGGCACTCACCTTTAGCGAGCAGCCACCAGCCCCAGCCCAGCCGCAGCCTCCGTCCGGTGGTCTTGATCCCCGCGGTTCAGAGGAAGCCGGCATGGTCGGTCCGCAGAAGCCGGCACCGGTCAAACCGGGTGATTCCTACCTGCTTGTGAATGACCGCGACGAAGACATGGAGGCCTATGACCACAACGGCCAGTTTCTGTGGAAGCTCCCCTGCCTGGCTCGCGGGCAGGGCGCGGATACGGACTGGAGCCACACCAACACCGACACCCCGCCAGGTCTCTACAAGCTGGGCCAGCTGTATGCGGATTACGAGCAAAACCCCAATCCACCCTGCTCCGATACCGCCATGGCCTACGGCTGGTACTCCTTTGACCTGAAGGAGTTAGAGGGCCAGGAGGTCAAGGCCGGCCGGGCCGGGATCATGCTCCACGGCGGTGGATCCGCCTGCGGCTGGCCCGGCGCTTGGGCAGCGCAGCAACCCCTGCATCCCACCTTGGGCTGCATCCGTATTCACAACGCCGATCTACGCGACAAGGTGTTGCCTCTGTACCGGCAGGGCACGGTTTATGTGGGGGTGTTTCAGGAAAAAAAGTGACGGCGGGACCCCTGGGCCAGGAGTCCGGGTCCCACGCCAACCTGCAGCACTGGCTGGAGTTCTTCTGCAGCAGCGCCGTCACCGAGGCCAGCCTTGGCGTCATCAAGGCGCTTAGTGCTGAGGAGGCTTGCGGCTTTCTTGGCTGCATGGTCATCGAGACCGGTGAGCCGGAACTGGAGAACCTCGATGTAATCGAGGCAGGCAGTGGCGCCGGCCGTGGGGCGATGCAGTACACCGGCGTGCGGCGCACCGCCTATGACGCCGCCCGCAGCCAGGCCATCGCAGAAGGCATAGATCCCAACAGCAACAGCTGGCAGGAGCAGTACTTCGCCGAGGAATACGCCGGTCTGCATGACCCGCCCGAGGGATCGTTGATCGGCTGGACCCGTGTATTTGAGGACCGGCCTTCTGGCATGGATTCAGCAGCGGCAGCGGCCTACTGGACCGGTTCAGCCGCAGCGGCTGAGGGTTACTTCAGGCCCGGCACACCGCACCTAGAGCGGCGCCAGGCGGAAGCCCAACGGATCTGGGGGTTGCTGCAGGGCGGTGAGCTGCAGTTGCCGCCTTTAGAGGCCTGACCAAGGGGAAGAGCAGCGATGGAAGCAAACCCAACGCCCTTGCCTCCCAAGCCGCCGTTCGACCGTGAGCGGTTCATCTTTAAGACCCTGGCGGTGGTGATCGGCACCCAGCTGCTGATCTATTCGCTGGCTGCTGGGGTCTGCGGTCAGCGAGCACTCGAGGGCCGGCCTGTTGGTCAGATCTGCCCCGGCACGCTTGAGCAGCTGCAGGGCGGCTTTGATTCCACCCTCAAGCTCCTCCTGGCGCTGCTGGGTGGTGCAGCACTGACGCGGATGGCACCTCCCTCTTGAGCGCGATCAAGCTCCTGCGCTCACTGCCTAGGCCGCAACACCAGCCAAACAATCAGCAGCATGCTGCCAGTGCTCACCAGCGTAAAAATCCAATCGGCGTAAGGAGTCCAGGGCATCCACCCAGCCTGCCTCCACCGGATACCCCATACAGCCGAATCAAACAACCGAAATTCGGATGTTTGATCGCTCCGAGCTTCCACCCGTTCGCTCCCGCTCTGGGATTCCAGCTCTGCGCTGAACAGGCCGCACATCGGCCTTGCTCCACCCACTTCCAAAACTCTTGGGTTGCCCACCAGTGGCTTGCTCCGGGCTTCCTCAGTCTGAGGCATTCCTACGTCATGCCTCCG
>NZ_JBSYHW010000080.1:0-9828 GCF_056108345.1 Cyanobium sp. NIVA-CYA 375
AGACGTGGACTCAAGGATGCGGGTGTCCCCGTCGACAATCCAGCCAAGATCTTCCTGAGCTCCGTTGAAATATATTTCTCAGAGAATTTGCCGCGCCATTCGGGCTGGGATGAAAGGTTTGACGTGAGCCCCCGAAACGCTGCCACAGCTTCTGCACCTGATATGACATAACTTTCGCTCCCATTCGAGCATTCAATCATCCCGTCACTCATCACGGTCGCAGGATTGAACGGCTTGCTCCTTTCCTTGATGGTCGCAACTGCCTTTTGGATGTAGCCGAGATGGTTGCCTTGCTTCTTGTGTTTCATCTTGAGGCACCAGTAGCCAGAGGCAGGAATCGCCCTTGATGGACTAACAATGAAAACTGCTTATGGATCTCGCACGTCCTTTGAACAGATGTCGTAAGCCAGCCGGCCTCATAGTTATGTCGCTGGGCGGTCTCACTAAAGTTGGCGCTTGTAACCAGGGCTTTGGCCCCTGGTGTTTCCGCATCAGCAATCACAATCTTGGCGTGCTGGTAACAACGCTCAGCTGATCCTGAGATCAACCGTCGGTCCACATAGGCATGGGGTTTGGCAGGCCATGGCCAGACTTCCCGGTTGAACCATGTGGAGATCGTTGCAAGCGGGTCAGCGCCCAGGCGATCCTCAATCTGCTTGGGATGGAAGAACAGGTCGACTCGCTTCAGCTGACCATCGGCTAGGCGATCTGCGATGGACGCGAACAAGGCACGAAACTCACTGCTGAGGCCAATGTTGTAGGTGGCAATCAACAGGCTGCAGCTTGCTTCGCTGATGAGTTGGTCCACCGTGGCAAACGTGTCGGCAGTTTTGGCATGGAGAGGATCCGGGCCAGACCAGACGAAACTCCAGGCATTTCGCTCCCTCTGGAGTGCTTCTTGCGCATCAGCGAGGCGATCAAGCAGCATCGCCATCAGGCGGGGATGGGCCCCTTCTCGCACCATCTCCACCAGTAGCGGCTCGAGCTGGAGGCGGATCGCTTCGCTGTGAGTAGAGAGCAATCCCTGCCAGCTGGTGGGCGTGTAGTTCAGACGCCGTAGATCAATCGCTACGCCCCGAAGTGTCTGGGCTGGCAGCGTGAGGCTCATGCGTTGATGAACTCCCAGAAGGATGGATCACCCGTTTCAGGGTCGAATGAAACGGTGGGGCTCACCAGGGCCCGATCGAGGAACTCGTTGCGGATTTCGCAGGAGGTTTCGGCGATCAATTCACAGCCATGACAGGCGGCGCCGTGGGTTGGGCGAATGTCGAAGGGGTGGTTGGGGTCGTGCTCGGAGCAAAAGGGATCGTTGCTGCAGAGCTGGCCGCGCTCAAAGGCCTTGTCCAGATAACTGACGATCCGTTTGCCGGCCCCAACCAGGCCGCCCAGGGTGCCTTCCGATCCGGAACTGCTGGTGAAAAGCAAGATGCCATAGCCAATCTCGCTGTTGGCGTAGATGCGCTCGCGGATAGAGCTGGCGCCATAGCCGCACTCCAGTGCCATCTCCGTTATCAGCAGATGGCTGAGGCTATGCAGCAGCAGGTAGGGGGCTCCGGGGAAGGGGAACTGGACCTCGTCCAGTCCGCGTGAAGCCAGCCATTCGTTCTCGAAGGCCTTGGTGAATTGACCAGCTCGCATTTGCACCGGATCACTGGCAGCCCAGGCCTTGATCGTGGCGGGATCGAACTCGATGAAAATCCCTTCTCCCTTGTTCTCACTAGCCGGCACCCAGCGCAGATCATTGGCCAGCGGTGCCCGGCGGTTCACCTTGGTGGTGTCGATCGGCAAGCCGCCGAGGCTGCTGGTGCGAGCCGTGAAGCGGGTGAAGCCCACTAGCGCCTGCACCTCCCGCAGGCGGTGCACCAGCAGCACCCGTTTGATGGCTTTGCTGAACCAGGCTGGCGGGTTGGGGGGCTGCCATTGATCGGCCTCAAAGAGGCTCCCTTCTGCAGAACTGGAGACCCCATCCATCGGGCCAATCAGCAGGGCCAGCTCCTCATCTTTGGGTTGGGCTGCCTGGCCGGTGATGCCTCCCCGTTGAGCCTCGATCGTTTGCCAGAGCAGCGCCGGATCCACACCAACGAAGGCGCTTTTGAGGCGGGGGTTGAATTTGAGGGCTGCTGCTACATCGGCTTCCGCTTCGATCAAGGCGAGGTCGTCCTTGAGTTCGGTGACACGTTTTGCGAGGGAATTGGCTTCCTCCGGCAGGGAGATCACCGAGATGGTTTCGGTGAAGTAAGCGTTGGTGGCAGAGCGCACCAGGAGCCGGTTTTGGGTGGGCTCTCCATCGGTTTTGCACTTGTCAGGGTCGCGGGCGTTGCGGCCCAACCAGGGCGTTTGCCCTTGGCAGAGACCTAGGGGGCTCATTTCCGTGACCAAGGCATCAGCGAGCTTGCGGGTTGTGCCGCCCTCTGACTGCACATAGATCTGGGTGAAGTCGTTGCCGGTGCCGGCTTCCAGCAGGTAGAGGCGTTCGCTGTTCTTGCAGCCGAACTGGCGAAAGCAGAAGTCGCGCCAGCGGATATCACTGAGGTGGCCATGGGGGCAGGCCATCACGAAGCGAACCGGCACTACCGGGTACTTGCCCTCATCGTCTTGATAGGTGCGCCAGTCCGAGATGCAGCCATCGTTGAAGTGCACCAGGGGCCTGGCCCGGCAGGGAATACCAAAGGCCATCCGCTCGCTCACCTTTTGAGCCACGGACCACTCGGGAAAGCGAAACGCCTTGATTGAACCGCTGACATTTTTAAGCGGATCCACCTCCTTGGGCGGGGTGCGCAGGTCAACCCGGGCCATCCCGGTGGCCTGCCGCACCAACTGCAGCAGCCGCGGCTCGTGGATCAGATCACAACCTTTGTTATTCCAGAAATCCAATCCCCCAATCAGTAGGGAGTAGTCGGGCAGATCGACCATGGCGCCAGGTCCGTAGAGCTGGAGCACCTGGCTTTGACGCGCTTCGCCGAGGGGCGGGGGAGCAGCTTTACGGCGGGTGGATGCAGGCATGGGGGTGGTGGCTACTGGGCTCAGTCGTCGGCTGTGATTTCTTCCCTGAAGTTCACCATCCGGATCGGAGCAGAAGGCTCCACATCACGCAGGCTCCAGTTGGTGTTGAACTGCTTGTAGCCCTCCGTTTGGTAGATCGGGTCGTTATCGAGGGCTGTGTGCAGCAAACCGGCACCAGCGCCCTTCTCTTCATGGGTCCAGTACTGCAGCTTGGCCTCTGGTTCTTGGGTGAGCTTCCACCAAGCTTCCAGCAGATCGATCACGTGATCGCGCACTTCGGTGGGTAGGTGTTCATCGAGGCTGTCATCGGCAGCGCCTGTAGCAATACAGCGATCCTGCAAAGCCTTGGCGATCTGAGCCTTGATGGCTTGGAGGGCATCAGCTGCCATGGCGCCTTTGGCACCAGCTAAGGCTGGGTCGCTGTGGCGGGCCATCGCCACCACCACCCCAGGTAGACCGCGATCAAGGGCACGGCTGGCAAAGGGTGTGCAGCTGGTGGCCTCCACATGGCGGTAGAAGGTCTGGTGCCAGTAGGGAAACAGCTCGAAATGGGAGCGATCCCTTGGGCGGTTGGGGTTGAGCAGCACCAGTACTAGGCCCGGCTTGTTTTGCTCAGGGTTGTCGCTGAGCTGGCGACCAACGCGGCTGGTGGCCTGGATGTACTCGGCGGCAGTTTTCGGCTGGTTGAGCACCACCATCAGACCCAGGCGGGAGATGTCGAGGCCCACTGAAATCATGTTGGTGGCAAGAGCAACATCGAGGTGGTCCTTATCGACGTAGGGCTTGGAGAGCCGATCTTTAGTGCTGCTGATCTTGGCGGTATTGACGCGAGAGGTGAGCTCCTGCGGTTCATTGGGCCGCTTACGAGTAGCAAAAGGGTTAATGAAGCCCTCCATATCAAGGGCTCGGTTTTTGGCAAATTGCTCCAGCTGGCCACCGAGTTCGTCCTCCAGGATGCTGCGGGTGACACCCAGCTCCTTGAGGTTGGAGAAGTAGCCAAGCAGGGTCATGTAGGGATCGGCTGGGTTGCTTGCACCCATGGCCTTGTTGTCGTTCCAGCCCTTCTGAGCTGCAGCCATCAGGCCCAGGTAGGAGCGCAGCAGGACGCCTTTGAGATTTCGGCCCGGCGCGGAGAGACCTACGTAGAGACGAGCCTGGTCTGGATCTTGAATCGTGCGCGAGAAGAAGTTGTCATCACGCTCCGGGCCTGGCGGCGGAAAGATGCGCACCTGGCTGCGGGCAAATAGGGCCTTGATCTGAGCCTCAGCCCTACGCACGGTGGCGGTGGAGGCAATGATCTTGGGCGGCGGCGTGGAGGCGTCTGGACGCATCAGAGCCTCGATCACCGTTTCATAGAGGCCAGCGAGGGTACCGAGCGGTCCACTGATTAAATGCAGTTCGTCCTGGATGACGAGCGCTGGTGGCAGCAGCCGGCCATGGGGAATCTTGAGCCCACCAGCTGCCTTCTCAGATGGCCCCCAGAAACCAGCAGCGCCACTGCCGGTGGGCAACTGATAGGTGCTGACATTGCCAAAGAGGGACGAGGTTTTACCAACCCAAGGCAGGGCAGCGAACTTGTCGATCGTGGCGATCAGGAAGCAGGGCAGGCGGCGGTAGATCTGCTCATCCACCGGCAGGACCGGTAATGGTGTGCCCTTGTGGAAGGCGCAGGGGCCCATGTGAGCAAATTCCTGTTTGGCCTCTGGCGACCTGGGCTCGCGGCAGTAGATCTCAAGCCGATCGGGATTCTTGGGAGGCAGCAGATGAAACCCCTCAGGCTGCAGGGGTCGGTTGCACCAGGGGCAGGTTTCGATCGGGATCGGCCGCTCGCGCTTGCCTGATTTCCAGTTGTTGAGCACGGCATGGGTGGACTGCTGGTCGCTGTCGCCCGGACCGCCCAATTTGTTTGGCGTAGCGGCCTTGCCCACCCACATGCCGATCTCAAAGGGCCATTCACCCAGTGGGTAGGGGAGATCTTGTTCAGCGCGCTCGAGCCGCTCCAGCTCCAATGCGCAGATCAAGGTGGCAGCACGGCCGAGCTGATCGAGGGTGAGCAGCCGCAGGGTGTAGCGCATCAACACGGTGAGGCCGGCTGATTCAATCCCTGGGTTCTGCAGGCGGCGATGCACCAAGGTGAACGCGGCCAGGCCCAGGTAGGCCTCGGTTTTGCCGCCACCGGTGGGGAAGAAGAGCAGTTCAACAGCCTCACGATCCAGCCGCCCTTCTGGGCTATCTGGTGTGGCGAGACCAGGCAGGTTCATCAGCACAAAGGCCAGCTGGAAGAAGCGCCACTTGGGGCTGCGGGTGTTTGGTGCAATGCCGATTTGATCGGGCGGCACCTTGGCGCTGAAGGCACTGCGCTGCCGGCTGGCGCGGGCCATCACCAGGTTCATGGTTCGGAAGGCCTCTCGCACCAAGGGATCGCTGAGCAGCTTGATCCCGTTTTCAATGCGCCTGGAGCAGTCTTCTGCCTGGGCCCGGAGCTGCTTGGCGGTTTCGTTCTGAGCTGGGTCGCTAATCGGGTGTTTGGGTTGCTGGGTGATCCATGCCCGGTAGGCCTTCACCATCGGCATCAGCTCCTGCCCGATGCGTTCGCTCCGGGCCAGATCCGCTAGGGCCTCCATATCCATAGGCACGTTGGTGCCGGCTGGTGGTTCCGGAAGGGTGCGGTAGACCCGGGATGTCGGTAGCCAGGTGGTGGTGAGGGTGTGGCAGATGGCGGGGTTGTCTTCTGGGATATCGGCAGCAATTACTGCAACGTTGTGACCGCTGGCAAAGCAGTAATCGCGGCGGTATTGGAGGGCCGCCAGGCGCTCATCGGGATCTTTGGCGGCCTGCTGCAGCGCATCGCGGCGGGGCGGAAAACCTGCTTGGCAACGGAGCGAGAGCTCCGCCTGGAAAGCCGTGACCGGATCGCGATAGCGAATCTGTTTGGGCGGTGACTCGCGCTTGTTGAGCAGAAAGAGCGAGACCGAAAGTTGATCGTTTGGATAGTTGAGCTTTTTCGGTGCAGGCCGGGCTATCCAGCGCAGACACAGGCCTTGTGGATTGCCCTCCAGAGGGATATCTGGGCTGGTGCCGGGAGCATCAATTTGAAAACTGATACTTTGCCGCTGGGGCGTGCGGGTCCAGATCTTGTCTTTGTCTCCTTCTACAGGTGCGTTGTAGTCCCCCCAGCTCACAACCACCTCCAAGCTGGCGCCCTGATTGGCAATAAAGCTCAGGCCAAGGGAAGAGGGAAACCAGCTGCGGCGGGTGTTGGCCTGATCGAGGGTGTCGTTGGCGTCGTCTTCCTTCTCTTTTTTCTCTAGGCGATTGGAGGCGTCGTTGCTTGGTTCTTCCCCAGCGAGATCGGAGAAAGAAAGCTGCTCTTCTTTTGTAGTGCGGCCGGCCTCCTGCTGAAACACATGGGGCACAAGGAAGCCAGTGGTGTAACGCACCGATGGCGGCTGGTTGATCTGTTCGTGGCGCCGAGCAACGTCATCCCAACTGGGACCGATCAGGTCGATGCGGAGTGCATCGACGAGGTGTTGACGGATTTCGGCGGAGGAGGTCATGGCGTTATTTGTTTCTGCTTTGGCCATGGTCAGCGGGCTCCAGAATCTGAGTCAGCGGCCAGGGCAACACAGGCTGATCGCAGGGGCTGGAGATAGCTCTGGATCACACCCCAAACAAGGGTGTTGTCGACCTTGACGTATTCGTGCGTGAGCTTGTTGCGAAAGCTGATGATGCGTGGTGCGTTCTCGATCTTGGTGAACAACTCGTTGTTTAGGCGGGACAGATTGGTGAGCGCCTCACCAATGAGGATGAACTCCCGTTCAACGGAGGAGCGAATGAGGCGACTGTTGCAGTAATCATCCAAATTGATGCCGTTGACAGCTTCAAGGATGGCGTCGGATGCCTCAACCACATCGATTAGAAATGCCTTGGTATCACGCCGCATAGATCAGCTGCTTAGAGGCGTCGATGTCAGCGCGCACGATCGGGTTGCGTACGGCCGTGGCCATCACCAGATCAATGTCGGGGCCCATGCTCTCGGTGAGCTGTTGCTCAAGGCCGAAGTAGGCCTCAACAAGGTCTGTGGGCTGGAGATCTTCGAACTCGACCAGTAAGTCAATGTCGCTGCTGCCGGGGCGGTAATCGGGCCTTAGAACCGACCCGAAGGCATGCAGACGTGACACATGGTGCTGCCTGCATGCAGCGGCGATGGCGGCGAGCTGGTTGGGTGCGAGAGCGGTGGTCATAGTCCATCCCCATCTGTTCGGCTTGCATGGGCCCAGTCTCGCCCGGCTGGGCAGCCTTGGGCGGTCAGGCATCCCCCAGCCAGGAAACCGCAAGGTTGGCCGTTCAAGGTTGAACGTGCAGCCTGCAAGGTGCAAACTGGACCCTGCAACCTCAAGGCTTTTTCACGATCCTTCAAGTTTCAGGATCCATGAAAATTTCTTTAGCCTGAAAAAGTGCCTGCTGGACAGGACAAAAGCTCGGCATAGAATTTTCACAAAACAGACTGTTGCTAGATTCGTGAAAAAGCAAGACAGCGCAGTGGATCCGTCGACGGCATGGCAGGAGCGATTGCTAGCTCAGGCGGTGGAAAGGTTTCAGGCCGCCACTGGGCTAATGGCGGAGCTGCTGCCCGATCCTTACGGAGCAGCTGCCAGGGGGCCGGGTCGCCTGGCGATTACCACGACTGAGGGGCTGCCGCCCCGGATTTATCGGCCCCTGGTGCGCAAGGTGGAACAGGCCGAAGCTCTTGGCGCCTTGAAGGCCGAGATCAGTGCCTGCGGCGAGCCGGCGCTGCTGGTAGCCGAGAGTGTGAAGGATGGGCTGGCCCGGCAGTGCCGGGAGCTAGAGCTGCCCTTTCTCGATGGGCAGGGCAATGCCTTCCTGAAGGAGAAGGATCTGCTGATCGTGGTGTGCGGGCAGCGGCGGGCCGCAGCCAGGGAGAGGGGAGCACGACCTGCGGCGAGTGGCAAGGCGGCCCTGGCGCCTGGTGCGCGGCTGGTGTTCGCCGTGCTCAGCACTCCCCCTCTGATCACCGGGACCAGCAAGACGTTGCAGGCAGCCTCGGGTGTGGCGATGGGCAGTGTGCCTGGCGTGCTGGGGGATTTGGAACAGCAGGGACTGGTGCGGCGATTGGGATGGGGCAAGGGCTGTGCGGTGCCCAACTGGGGCCTGCTGCTCGATCGCTGGGCGGCCGACTACCCCCGGATCCTGCGCCCAAAGCTGCGCAGCCTGCACTTCCGTTCACCGGGGCAGGGGCTGTGGTGGAAGCAGGTGGATCCGCAGGCGTTTGGCGGCCAGTGGGGCGGTGAAGTGGCCGCTAGCCAGCTGGGGTCGGTGCTGGTGCCAGAGCAGAGCGTGATCTATCTGCAGCCGGAGGCAATGCGGCTGGGACTGGCCCAGCTGGTGAAAACCCAGGGGCTGCGCAGTGATCCCGAGGGCGATGTGGAGGTGGTGGAGGCGTTCTGGAACAACGAGCGTCTGGGGCTCGGCGGCGCCACAGTGCCGATCCCGCTGGTGATCGCCGACTTGCTCGCCAGCCTGGATGGGCGCAACATCGAAGCGGCACGCGAACTGCGGGAGATCTGGCTGCGTGGTGTTGAAAGTTGAGCTGCCACTCGAGCCAGGCGTATTGCGCGTGATCGCCGCCGTGCAGGCTGGCGCCCAGGCCCAGGGGCTGGATCCCTTGCTGGTGGGGGCCGCCGCACGGGACCTGCTGCTGGTGAATGTGTTCGGCCAGCGGGTGCGGCGGGCCACGAAGGATGTGGACTTCGCCGTGGTCCTGCCCGACTGGAGTGCGTTTGCGCAGCTGAAGAGACATCTGATCCGCGATCACGGGTTCACTGATGAGGCAAGGCAGCAGCACCGGCTGGTCTTCAGGGCCGAGGGGCCGGGCTGCGGAACCCCGATTGATCTGGTGCCCTTCGGCGGGCTGCAGGTAGATCGCCACACCCTGGTATGGCCCCCGGAAATGGATGTGTATATGACGGTGGCGGGCTTTGCGGAAGCACTTGAATCCGCCCAGCTAGTGGAATTGGCTGAGGGGTTGATAGTGAAGGTGGCCTCGTTGCCGGGGCTGGCGATCCTGAAGCTCTTCGCCTGGGGTGACCGGCGGCAACGCGATGCCAAAGATGCGGTCGATCTCTACACCTTGCTGCGCAGCTACGGCGAAGCAGGAACCTCTGATCGCATGTCGGATCCCGATCAGGCCCTGGATCGCTGGCTGGCTTTGGACTGCGATGAGGAGAAGACCGGGGCCTGGCTACTGGGCAAGGATTGCGGCCTACTGGCCAAGGCTGAAACCGCTGAAGCGCTGCAGCAACTCTGGGGTGATGAGCGGCGGCGCGAGCAACTGCTCGACGGCATGGTGTCCAATGAGCTGGGCATCAAAGGATCTCGCCAGCGGGCGGAGGCTCTGTTGACGCTGTTTCTGGAAGGGTTTGGGGAGGCGAGGTGAGGGAGTTGCGAACGGCCAGCGCCGGCCGCAGGGCACAACCTCCAACCATCTTCTAATTGAACCAAGTTTGAAGTTGATGGACCCGTGACCAACAGGCTGCCGCGCAGGCCCCCTCCCATCCAGGAGGTGTTGTAGTACTGCAAGTTGCAGGAGGCACTGCCGCTGCCCTCGTAGCTGGCAATCGCAGCGGAGACGGATTGTTACCTGCCCTGGGGAACTGTGCTATCTCACACCGCCCCAGGGGCTGAGCGTGAAATGTGCCAGTCGGTCACCATGCCAAATAGGCACATGGGTCAAAAATATCACAACAAAATTGGTATTTTTGAGCGATGCTGACCAATCGCTTTCGTGCAATTCTAGAAGTCGAT
>NZ_JBSYHW010000081.1:0-9742 GCF_056108345.1 Cyanobium sp. NIVA-CYA 375
AGTTGAAGTCACCATGCGCGACCTGAGCGCATCGGAGGTGTGGGCGGACCCAAGTCTTCTCCAGGCTGTAGCGCCTGAGCGTCGAGCCATCGAAGCCGCACTTCAGGCTCAACTGCAGCCCGCAATGCGCCAGCTCGCTTCGGCGCATTCATCTGAGGTGCCGAATTAACAATCAACTTAAATCATACCGCAAATCAACTGCAGCAAATCAGCCGCTGATTCGCCACCAAGGTTCGCAGGACAGGGCACTCTTGATCTTCTATCCTGAAACCGTAGTTGATTAATTGTTGATCATGGTAATCTAAAAATAACACCGTAATAAGCTCTTCACACTTGAACAGCGCTTGGTGGCGGCGGAAGGCTCGGTTGGATTCTGTTGCGAGCTTCTAATGGAGTTTCAACATTAGGCATTAGGCCATGATTTCAAAATTATACATCCGCGTGTTGTCTCATCTATGTACGCCGGCGTCGACAGCTTCCGGAGCTTGCATACAGCAAATGGCCAGGATTCATTCTCTGCAAGTGTGTGAAATGGAAATCTAGTGAAACTCGGCTTAGGCGGCTTTCATTGTTCCTGCGGGCCGGCACGCCTTTAAAGCTAGGCCATGAGCAAAGTGATTTCATCGGTGACATGACCACTATTTAAATGCCCTAAATCAGGCTCAATCAAGACACTGCTTAAGGCAGTATCTACGCGATTTATCTGGCCAGTCTTTCATCGCATTCGCATAGGCAGTCATGAAGCGTATTGTGCTGCTAGCTGGCTTCGAAGCCTTCAATGCCGATCTCTACCGCAAGGCTGCAGAGCGAGCGATGGTGCAATGCTCGGATCTCAAAGTTACTATATTCAGTGACCATGATCTGGCCATGTCGAATGATGCCGTGGATGACGCATTGGCCAATGCTGATGCCTTCTTCGCCAGCTTAATATTCGATCTCGATCAGGTGGAATGGTTGCGCCAACATGCAGCCAAGGTACCGATCCGGTTGGTTTTCGAATCAGCCGTCGAGCTGATGCAGTTGACCTGTTTCGGTCACTTCACGATCGGCGGCAGCAGCGTCGGCATTCCCCGCCCGATTCAGGCCCTGCTCGCCAAATTCGGCAGCGGCCGCGAAGAAGACAAGCTGGCTGCCTATTTCGGCTTTCTCAAGGTGGGGCCGAAGCTATTGCGATTCCTTCCCTCACGCCGGGCCCAGGATCTGCGCCACTGGTTGATTCTCTACCGCTACTGGAATGCGGGTGGCCTCGACAACGTCATCGCCCTGTTTCTGTACCTGGCCCGCCATGGCCTGGGGCTAAAGCCCCAGGCGATCCCGCCCCTGCGGGAGTCGCCCGATCTCGGCCTGTGCCACCCCGACCACGAGGGCTACTTTCCGTATCCGCGTGACTACCTGAGCTGGTTCCACCGCACCCGTCCCCAGAGCACACCGACCCAGGACAATTGGCCTGTGGTGGGGCTGCTGCTCTACCGCAAGCATGTGATCACCTGCCAGCCCTATATCTCCCAGTTGATCCGCGCCTTCGAGGCCGCCCAGCTGGTGCCGCTGCCGGTGTTCATCAACGGGGTGGAAGGCCACATGGCCGTGCGCGACTGGATGACCAGTGCCAGCGAGCGGGCCTTACCTGGTGAACTCGGCGGCGCCCGTCGCCAGGCTGTGGCCGTGGATGCGATCGTTTCCACGATCGGCTTCCCCCTGGTCGGTGGACCGGCCGGGTCGATGGAGGCCGGCCGCCGCGAGCAGGTGGCCCAGCGCATCCTGCGTGCCAAGAACGTTCCCTACGTGGTGTCAGCACCGCTGCTGATCCAGGACCTGCACTCCTGGACCCGCCATGGCATCGGTGGACTGCAGAGCGTCGTGCTGTTCGCCCTGCCAGAGCTCGATGGCGCCATCGATCCCGTTCCCCTCGGGGGACTGGTGGGCGATCGCATCTATTTGATCCCCGAACGGCTGAGGCGCCTCACCGGACGCCTGAACTCCTGGATCGCTCTGCGCCGCAAACCCGCTGCTGAGCGGCGCGTGGCCATCGTGCTCTACGGCTTTCCTCCGGGCTATGGCGCCACCGGCACCGCCGCCCTGCTCAACGTGCCCGACTCCCTGATGGCGCTGCTCAGGGCACTGATCCGCCAGGGCTACAGGGTCGGGCCCCTGCCGGCGAGTGGTGAGGCGTTGATTCGGCAGGTGAAGGAGGCCGATGACACCTGGATCAGCCGCATCCCGGAGGGAGAGCGCTTCGAAGACTGGACCGGCGCCAGCGTGACGGTGGAGACCCTGCGGCAGTGGCTCGGGCCGCTACACGCCAGGCGCATCGAGAAGCAGTGGGGGCCGCTGGGCGATACCGTCATCCGCACCCTGGCGGGACGCTTCCTGCTAGGTGGCGTGCAGTTGGGGAACATCTGGATCGGTGTGCAGCCGCCGCTGGGGGTGGCGGGCGACCCGATGCGTTTGATGTACGAACGGGATCTCACCCCCCATCCCCAGTACGCCGCCTTCTACGGCTGGCTGCAGCACAGCTTCCAGGCCGATGTGGTGGTGCACTTCGGGATGCACGGCACGGTGGAGTGGCTCCCGGGCTCACCCCTGGGGAACACGGGCTACTCCTGGTCCGACCTGTTGCTGGACAACCTGCCCCATCTTTATGTCTACGCGGCGAACAACCCCTCCGAGTCGATGCTCGCCAAACGGCGCGGCTACGGCGTGATCGTGTCCCACAACGTGCCCCCCTATGGCCGTGCCGGGCTCTACCGGGAGCTGATCGCCCTGCGCGATCTGATCGCCGAATACCGGGAGGATCCCGAGCGCAATGCCGCGTTATCCGACGGCATCCTTAAGCAGGTGGGCGACAGCGGCCTCGATACCGACTGTCCGGCACCGGAGAACGCCCACACCGACCGGGTCGCGTTCGATGCCTGGATCGTGCGACTGGGTGCCTATCTGCAATTACTGGAAAGTCGGCTGTTCTCCAGCGGTCTGCACACCCTCGGCCAGCCGCCGGATCCGGAGCAGCGCCTGGCCTATCTGAAGGCCTACGTGGGCCCAGCACTGCCTGAGGCACTGCTCGAGGCCATCAGCCGACTGCCCCCGGCCACCGATGAGGCCGGCCTGCACGCCCAGGCGGCAGAGCTGGAGCAGCTCCATCGCGGCAGCATCGGCGCAGGCGAAGTGGCAGGGGCTGATCGCTCAAGGCAACTGCTGGAGGCTCTGCGCATCTGCCAGCTGCTGGAGCGCAGCACCGAGGAAATCGACCATCTGCTCGATGGCCTGGGCGGCCAGTACATCCCCCCAGCCCCCGGCGGCGACCTGCTGCGCGACGGCCCCGGCGTGCTGCCCACCGGCCGCAACATCCATGCCCTCGATCCCTACCGCATGCCCTCCGCGGGCGCGCTGGTGCGGGGCCGCCAGATCGCGCTGCGGATCCTGGAACAACACCAAGCCAACAACGACGGTGTCTGGCCTGAAACCGTGGCGCTGATGCTCTGGGGTCTCGATGCGATCAAGACCCGGGGTGAATCCCTGGCGATCCTGCTCGAGCTGGTGGGAGCCGAGCCGGTGAAGGAGAGCACCGGGCGGATCATGCGCTATGCGCTACGGCCGCTGGAGAGCCTGGGGCATCCCCGCATCGACGTGCTGGTGAACCTCTCTGGCATCTTCCGCGACAGCTTCGTGAACATCGTCGAGTTGCTCGACGACCTGTTCCGCCGCGCTGCCGAAGCCGACGAACCGCCGGAGCGCAACGCGATCCGCCGCCACGCGCTGCAGCTGGCGGCCGAGGGGATCGAGAACCCCAGCGCCCGCCTGTTCTCCAATCCCGCCGGCGACTTCGGCTCGCTGGTCAATGACCGGGTCACCGACGCCAACTGGGAGAGCGGGGAGGAGCTGGCGAACACCTGGCAGGGCCGCAATGGGTTCAGCTATGGCCGCGCCGACAAAGGGGAAGCCCGGCCCCAGGTGCTGGCCGCCCTGCTGCGTAGCACCGACCGGGTGGTGCAGCAGATCGATTCGGTCGAATACGGCCTCACCGATATTCAGGAGTACTACGCCAATACGGGTGGTCTGAAACGTGCCGCCGAAGTGGCCCAGCAGGCCAGTCGGCCCGGGAGCCGGGTGGCGGCCAGCTTCGTCGAGTCGTTCTCGCGCGACACCACACCGCGGGATCTGGAGGAGCTGCTGCGGCTGGAGTACCGCACCAAGCTGCTCAACCCCCGCTGGGCCCAGGCGATGGCCGCGATGGGATCGGGTGGGGCCTATGAGATCTCGCAGAGGATGACGGCCCTGATCGGCTGGGGCGGCACCACCGGATTCCGGGATTCCTGGGTTTACGACCAGGCCGCTGACACCTACGCCTTTGACGCGGCGATGGCCCAGCGGCTGCGCGATGCCAATCCCGAAGCGTTCCGCAACGTGGTGGGTCGCATGCTTGAGGCCAACAATCGGGGACTGTGGAATGCCCCGACTGAAAAAATCGACAAGCTCCGCAACCTCTACGACCTCACCGACGCCGAATTGGAGGGCGTGACGGTGGCGGCAGAGCCGTAGTGGCCGTTACGCCCAGCTGTTCTCCAGCGACGGCCGGTTCAACAACAGCCTTTCCCATCAATGCCGTGGTGGGACAGGACGCCATCCGCCAAGCCCTGCTGCTGCTGGCGGTGGATCCCGGCCTCGGCGGGATTGTGATCGCCGGCCGCCGGGGAACCGCCAAGTCGGTGCTGGCCCGCGCCTTGCACGCCCTGCTGCCGCCGATCCGGGTGATCTGCCGTTCCTGCTGCAATGCCGATCCAGCCGATCCGGGCGACTGGGACGACGCCACCCGGGCCCATCGCGCCACGATCAGTCGCAACCCCGTCAGCGCCCTGAAACCCTCGCCATTCGTGCAGGTGCCGCTCGGGGTCAGTGAAGATCGCTTGCTGGGCTCCGTCGACGTGACGGCTTCGATCAGGCGGGGCCGGGCGGTGTTCCAGCCAGGGCTGCTGGCGGAAGCGCACCGGGGTGTGCTCTATATCGATGAACTCAACCTGCTCGATCCCGGTCTCGCCAATCTGCTGTTCACGGTGGTGGATGGTGGCATCAACCGCGTGGAACGGGAAGGCATCAGTTTTCAGCATCCCTGCCGGCCGCTGCTGATCGCCACCTACAACCCTGCCGAGGGAGAACTACGGGCCCATCTGATCGATCGACTGGCCATGGTGCTCTCGGCCGACACCCCCTTGAGCCTGGAGCAGAGAGTGGAGGCGGTGGAGCGGGTGCTGCAGCACGCTGCCGATCCGAATGCTTTCTGGCAGCGCTATTTTAGGGGCCTGCTGGAACTGCAGCACCGCATCGCCAAGGCCCGCCGGTTACTGCACCAGGTGTGTCTGACGCTGCCGCAGTTGCACTACCTGGTGGACGAGGCGATCCGTGCCGGGGTGGAGGGCCACCGCGGTGATCTGTACGCCGTGCGTGTCGCCAGAGCTCAAGCGGCTCTGCAGGGTCGCCGCCATGTTGAGGCCGCAGACCTGCGTCTCGCCGTGGAGCTGGTGATCCTGCCGCGTTCCGCGGCTCTGGCTCTGCCTCCCGACCATGAAGCGGACCCGTCACCGCCCGCGGAGCCCCAGGGCAAGCCGGCCGGGCCATCAGAGTCGGAGGAGGAACCACCGGCCTCGGACGCCACAACGGAGCAGCCAGCCAGCCAGGCCATCCCCGACAGCTTCCTGTTTTCCCCGGAAGGCGTGCTGCTGGATCCACACCTGCTGGCCCAGGCTGCGCGCCTCAAGCGGCGCCACGGCAAGGCCGGCGGGGGCGGGCTTGTGCCCTCTCCCGATCGGGGCCGCTACGTGAAACCGCTGCTGCCCCATGGCCCCATCCATCACATTGCCATCGATGCCACCCTGCGGGCCGCAGCACCGCATCAGCGGTCGCGGCGAAGGGGTTTGGGGCGCCGGCAGGGCCCAAAGCTGCTGCTGCGGGAGGACGATCTGCGCGTCAAACAGCTGCTCCGCAAGGCCGGAGCACTGGTGATCTTCGTGGTGGATGCCTCGGGGTCGATGGCCCTCAACCGTATGCAGGCCGCCAAAGGGGCTGCGCTGCAGTTACTGGGCGAGGTGTACCGCAGTCGCGACCAGGTGGCTCTGATCACCTTTCGCGGCAGGCGAGCCGAGGTGCAGCTGGCACCCACCCGCTCGATCACCGCAGCCAGCCGCCGGCTGGCACGGCTCCCCTGCGGCGGCGGATCACCGCTGGCCCACGGCCTGGCACTGGCGGTGCGCGTTGGTGAGAACGCACGCCGCTCAAAAGAAGTCGGCGAAATCCTGATCGTGTTGATCAGCGACGGCAAGGCCAATGTGTCGCTGCACCACTCGCTGGCATCCCCCAGCGAAGAGATCCCGCAACAGGTTGTACTGGCGGAGATCCGCCGGGAGGTGCTGGAGATCGCTGGGGCCCTCACGGGGTTGGGCATCGACCTCCTGGTGATCGACACCAGCACCGGCCATCACCCATCTGGACTGGCCGCCGAAGTGGCCCGACGGGGGGGCGGCTGCCATCAACCCCTGCCAGCGGCGACCCGTCAGGAGATCGCCGCCACCACGCGTCAATGGCTCACCTCGCGAGTGAGGCCCTGACCTAAGGAGCAGCGGATCGGCCAACGAACGGGCCAATGGGTCGGAGAACACTCAGGTTGGCCTTTGGTCAACGCTGCTTGCCCCCTCACTCTGTGCTTGGACACCCCCTGGCTTTGGCGGCTGCTCCTCAGCTGAATATCTCCGCATAGGTCAATACAGGGCGTTGATCGGCTCAGCCTTGGTGCTTACCCTCGGTATTCAGAAGGCTGACAAGGGGCATATATCGGGCTCGATTCGCGTTGCGGAGTAAGCGATAGCTCCAGTAGGTAGGCCGCCAGGTTGCTGAGGGAGCGGCCCTCCAGATCGCTGAGTTCCTGCATAACACAAAAGGTGTGGTGAGGAACAGTGATGCTGATCCGACGTGGCTTGCGGAACAACGGTGCGGTGATGGTGCGAGATGAGTCCATAGAGCTGTGAGTTGCCGACTATTCCAGTATTTTGCTACAGATCAGGCTCTGAAAAGATCCATCTTGTACCTACCCAGCTCAGGGGTCCTGATTCTGGGTATAAAGATAAGTGGATGCGCGGATGGTCTTAACTCATGTCCAGCGATTCAAAAGCGGAGAGCCTGCCATGTACCTGCTTGGTTGTGATCAACGACCGTTTAAGCGGCCAAGCATTGGGAGGCCTTCTCAGCGAACAATGTGGGTTAGAGCTTCTAGCTGTGTGCCAATCAGTTCGCGAGGCTCTTGAGTTGCTGGAGAATGAAATACCTGCGGATTTACTTGTACTTGATGTTGCCGCTGACGGAGGGGACTGGCACAAAGCCATTGACACACTACAAAGACTGAGCCCAGATGTTCGACTGATTATGCTGAAGGATCAGGATGATGAATTTTCTCCACCCGATGTAATCAGACCCATGTTACTTGGGGTAATCGAGAAGTCTTGTTCGTGGGACAACCTGATTGGCCTTGTCGCCAGCTGGCAACAAAGCCATCCTTCGCCAATCCTGAGGCGTCAAGCTGCAGCCCTACTTCAGCTGCAAAGGCTGACCCCAAGAGAGCTTGAAGTTTTTCATTGTCTTGGCAAAGGAATGCAGAATAAAGAGATCGCAGCTTCCCTTGGCATTAGGGTCAAAACAGTGGAAACATATCGCAAGACCATCGGTGCCAAGTTGGGCCTCAGTGGCACAGAGTTGGTGCGTGCTGCAGTCCTAAAGCGATGCACAAATAATAAAGCTAAGGACAATAAGAATGGGTCCCGTAAGCAGGTAGAAGTTGAACATTGACGCCACATTTTGGCGGTGTAGGCCACAGCAACGACCCCCAGGAGAGCGAGTCAGAGCGTTCACCCTCTACGTCATCACCGAGGCATTCATGCAATGGTTTACGCAGTAGGGCCTATCCATCACCTAATCGTCCCTGAATTAAGGTAATGGGCCATGTGTTTTTCGGCGACGGCCAGCTTCGTCACTGCCATCGGGCTCGCACCTGTCGGGATTGTGAGTCTGGCTATGGCCCATCATCTCGACCCCGAGCGGTGGCAGCCCCTGGCGTTGACGCCGATCCTGTTCGCAATTCAGCAGGCACTGGAGGGATTCGTGTGGCTGGGGCTGGCTTCTCCTAGCCCTGTTGCTGGGCTGAGGATGGTAGCGCTGGCGTATTTAGGCTTTGCATTCGCGCTCTGGCCTGCCTGGATACCGTGGACTGCTATGCGATCGGGTAGAGATTTACTGACACCAGAGCAACAGCGCCTTTTTCGATTTCTGTGGGGTTTTGGTGCGCTGCTTGGTGCCGGACTCTGGATTCCGCTGCTGCTCGATCCAGGACTGATCAACCCGACTGTGCGCCAAGGTTCGATCGACTACCAGGCGCACCCACCCTGGACAGACCCGATGGGACATCTGCCCATCTCACTGATCTATGCCCTGATAATATGTCTTCCTTTGTTATTGCATCCCTACCGGAGGCTGAGCCTCCTGGGGGTGGCACTGGCCGTCGCCTTTGTAGTGGCGCAGGTCGCCTTTCTGCAGGCTTTCAGTTCGGTCTGGTGCTACTTCAGTGCCTTGATATCCATACTCATACTCTGGATTCTCTTCGATGCTTCCCCCTCACCGAATAAAGCCTAGTGTCATAGGTACGGGAACAGGAACCTCCGCCACCCTCCACCACCGTCCAGAAGGCTTACTTTGAAGTTGAGGGGAGGCCCGGTAGCCAACCCGACCCTCACCCTCCAACAGAGTCCGGCCAGGGATCACCCGAGCCGGTGCGCATAGAAGGAGGTGCGATTGGACAAGCCAACTCCAGTGAACTCGCTGGCGCTGCGTGAACGTCAGCCCGTAGCCGCAGAGAGCCATATGCCACTTCTGATTACCGCGTGCTGACCCCCGGGCTGCATAACCCGGGTCGAGATCACAACCGAGAAGGTCAAGCCCCGAGCATCTCTTCTCCCAAACGTGATCTCCCTTCCTTCCCTGCCAGGCCCAGACAGGTCATGCGAGAACCCACAGACACCCGACCGGCAAACCTTGGTGTGAGGAGGTAACTGCCGCAACTGGTGCTAAGGCGCCCCCCACGGGGCGCCTTCCTATTTGGGTGACAATCACCAGAGCAACGTTCATATCTCTGACAACTTCCCGATCGCCCCTGCAGATCCGCCCCTACGAGCCGGCCGACTAGCCAGGATTGTGGGCGCTGTTGGAGCCGGTGTTCCGCGCCGGTGAAACCTTTCCCCACGACCCGGCCATCACAGAGGCCGAGGCCTAACTGGCATGGGTGGAACAGAACCAGGCGGTGATGATCGCCGTGGATGGAGCCGGGGCCCTCGTGCGCACCTATTACCTCAGGCCCAACTCCCTTTCCCTTGGTGCCCATGTGGCCAATGCCGGCGCCGCCAGGGGATCGGCAGCCGTCTCTGCCAGCACTCGCTGCAAGCCGCCCGGCGGTTGGGGTTCCGGGCGATGCAGTTCAACCTGGTGGTGAGCACCAATACCGCCGGCATCCGCTGCTGGCAGCGCAATGACTTTCAAGTGGTCGGCACCCTGCCGGGGGCCTTCCGCCACAGGCAGTTGGGTTACATCGATGCGTTGGTGATGGTCCAAGGGCTTGTGGAGGGACCAACCCCATGAGGTTGTGCCCTTGCGGCTACAGCCAGGCGTTGACCTCCGCCAGGCACTGGAAACCTGGATGGGCGAGCAGGAGGAG
>NZ_JBSYHW010000082.1:0-9672 GCF_056108345.1 Cyanobium sp. NIVA-CYA 375
TCCGCTCATGGCGCTACCCTTAATCAAGGCCGCCTGAATGGCAGCCAAGGAGTGACAACTTTCCTGAAAGTCACCGTCCAAGATACAAGAGCGCGTTCATTTTCGCTTGCGTACCTGTGTATGACACAGTGACGCAGGCTTATAAGCCCTTGCAGCCCGTGGCTTTTCAAGCAAGCTGAGCTGTCTGGCCAAGCACCTTCTCGGCCATTGGACAAGACCTACTGACAATTAAATGGCCGCTGCCTGCAAAAGGCCTGTTTGGCATGTCGACCGAATGAAGGCAGTAGCGCTAGGTCGATGCAGCCAGGAATGCGAAAAAATTTGATTCCGCCGCACCCTGGGCCAGTTGAGCCAAAAGCAAAAACCGACTCATGCAATCTCAATCAAACCAGTTGAGACCTACCTTGCGTCTAATTAATAGACTAATCCGAGTCAAGCTAGACAAATGATTCTCGCCGACCTTGCCCTGGACGCCAAGCAAGACTCATTTAGCGTCCAATACGGGAATACTGATACATGACATGGTATTGCCCCGAAGGGACTGGAAAAGAAGCTAGCGACGTGTCGCGCAATTATTATTCAAGAATTACGGCAAGACCTATAAAGAGACCTAAGTGAGAATCAAGATACAGGTCTATTCGTTTCGGTAGAGCTCCTTAAGCAGCTGGTAGGCCTCGTTTAGGCGACGCATGGTCTCTTCCGAACCACCGGAGTCGGGATGATGGCTCATGGCCAACTCGCGGTAAGCCTCCCGTATCTGTCGCAGGGTGAGACGATGCCCCGGTGCAGTAGGTAGCTGCAGCAGCTTCAGGGCGCCGTGCAAGGTCATGGTGTGTTCCAGGGCCTGGAAGGAGCTGCCCTTACGACGTTTGCGGAAACGGTGCACAAGCCGCCGAATCAAGGTGGGCAGGCGTAGCTCCAGAGTTGAAGTACTGAACGGGTCCTCCAGCAGTCCTGCCATCACCACGACGCGCTCAAAACTTGCAGGCTCGCGCCCCCAGCTGGGAGCCGTATTGGCCACCACATCACAGGCAAGCGACCAGGTGAAGGGGCGATTCTCACTTTGATCGCTCTGAGCCCAGATGTCCTGGGCTAACCACACCATCGCGGCTTCCAGCACTGCCTCATTCGCTTCTTTGCCATAGAGCTCAAGCCAGTGGTCTCTGGCTCTAATAAGTGCACGCTCAAGTACATCACCGCCTACATGGGGCAGGGGTTCGACCGCAACATCAGCGGGTTGGCGCAGGGGCTGCAGACTGCGCTTGAGCTGATCAGATTGACGTCTTACAAAACCAGGCAGGTCAATACCGCTCTGACGAGGACGCGCCCGGGGGCCTATCGATGCGGCGGCATCGAAATTCACATCAAAATCAGTCTCAGTTGACTCCAGATCGAGACACAAATCTCCGCCGGAGCCACGGGTCATCAGTACCAGGGCACCTTGCTCATTAAAGGTTGACTCCTGTGCTGGATTGGTTTGGGAGCCCTCTGGCCGGGAACTGTTGTCATCGCCGAGAACCGTGATCTCGCCTCCCTCGCCGCTTGGGAAGATCTCTTGGAGAAGTCGCTCAAAAATATCTCCGCGACTGCGGATGCCCCATTCCGCCCTGAGCGCATCAATTTTGTCGAGCAAATCGACAGGCAGCTCCAAGCTGAAGCGGCGACGAGTGGGATCCGCCGGCTTGGCCATGCCCTAACGGCCCATTAGGCCACGCATCATCTGCTGCTGCGCTTCTAGTGCTTGCTGGTAGCGATCAACCAGGGATTGACTCCCAGGGATCGACGGCGGGTTGATAAAGGAACGGGGTTGGGGGACGGGCGGCGGCGGCGGCGGGGTCGACCTCAGCGGCGGCAGTCTGGGGAAAAGGGGCTGAAGTACCACAGGTGTCATCGCATCGGAGTCCAGCTGCCCTTCGCCCTCTGAATCTGGAATTGCGGGAGGCGAGAGAGGAGGCTTAATCGCTGCTGGAGCGGCAGAGTTGCGGGCCAGCTCGAGTTGACGCTCTCGCTCCTGAACCATGGCGAGCTGGCTTGCCGGGACGACGCTGAGCAGGTGACCAGGCGTGGCATCGGCTGGGTAGACCAGGCTAATTCGGACCGGGTTTGATTGCCCGTCTCGCAGGTTTAAGGTAGTGAGGGCCAGGCTTTGACCGGATCTCATCCCGACGTGCATTTCCTGGAGCCCTTCCGCGGTGCGTACCTGAAAGGAGCCCCGGAAAGCTGTGAAGGGTTTGCCACTGCCTGGAGCAGTGGGGTGGCTGAGCACCAGCTCATAGGGCCCCGACCCCTTGAGATTCAGATCGACATCAAATCGAACGCCGTAGGTGCCAACGTTGTCCAGTGACGAGTCCACCATGCGACTAGCAAGCGGATTTACCTGAATCTCGCGGGTGCCGAAATTGTGGCGGTGGGTGCTAGTTAGGGGAACATGCAAGGGCCCTTTCTGGGCAAGGTTGTGGCTGAGGTTGGCTTGGTAGGCATCGCCGACCGCGACCCCTCCCACACGGGAAAAAATGCGCCGGCCTTTGATATCAGCAACACGGTTCAGATAAACCCTACCTGGAGCTAGCCGGCGCTGATCCAATACGGAAATCACATCCATATCACTACTGGGATCCTTGGCCGCTACGACCGCCATCTGGAAAGGTCCGTCACTGCGTCCCTTCAGCAGGGCATTGGCAATGCCGAGCGCTGGTAACTGAGTCTGATAAAGCACGATGCGGCTGCGAGCCGGGATGGTGATCTCCTGGTTGAGCTTGGTATCTAGGCGACCGCGCAAAACTTGTACCGCCGTTGCATCTCCCGGTCCGGTGTTCCAGGGGCGGGGACCCAAAGGCCTTACTCCCATTTTGTGGTTCAGCAGATAGGGGGCCTCAAAGCTGTTGCGAACAGCGCCATTTTCAAATCTGATGTGCACAGGTCGCAAGCCTGGGTTGATCAAAATCAGCCCCAGAGTCAGCTCAGGGCGGCGGGCTGATCGAGATAGCTGACGGCGATTGGGGGGGAAATACTTGTGGTGCATGTGCAATCCAAATTCACCGTTGAAGGTGAACTCGGCATTGCGCAGGGGCTGTCCGGTTTCTGCGGCGAAGGCATATCCCGGCGCTGTGTTGATCAAGATCCCTGGCCCTTCAACCTCCTCAGGCTGGTTGGAGTGCAACACAGGCACCTTGTTGAAGCTGCCATTTAGGGGCCTGGCCTGCTGCCCCGCCATCAGAGCCACATAGGCGGAAGCTGGCAGCGACTGCAGCAGGCCAAGGGGGGCACCTATGGCAGCAGCAAGCAGCAGGGGGATCGGCCGCAACAGAAATCTGGAGATTGGGGAGTTTGGTGAGGAGGGAGTGGCCCAGACTCCGGCAGCTAACTGCGTCCTGTTGGCTGAGAAACCTGATCTAGAGCAGGGGCTGGTGGTTTGTATGGAACTGGCTGGAGGTCGTTTCAGGGCCATCGCTGGGGAAGAAACACGACACTCGGCATACCCTTCAAGCTCGCTAGAACCATCTGGACCTTCTCTACTTTCTCATGCTTCCCCCCCTGGGCTGCTGTGGCAGCGGTGACGACAGCGGTCGTGGCAGCTGGAGACGCCATCAAGAGCGCAAGCTACGCATGCTGCAGTTCTGGAGAGACGGCGTCGAGCGCCAGCTGGCCGCCGTCAACGCATCGATCAGCACGCTGGAGCGACAGATGGAGCGGGATGCGGGCGCTGCTGGCGGCTAATTGCCTCGGCCCCACCTCCAGTGATAGCCGACCGCAGCTGGGCTAGTCCCTGTTTCAGCCGGCGTTGAACCGTCATCGGGCTCACCTGAAGCAGGGCTGCAGTGCGTCGATAGGTCCAACCCGACAGCACCACCTTCTGGATTACACGTCGTAGTTCGGGGGCCAGCAGGGCCAGCTGCTCACTCACCTGAGCCCCTTGGTGATCCCAATCGCCAATGCCAGAGGAATCGGCTTCCCAGGTCTTGCTGTTAATGACTTCGTGTAAGAGCGTTCCATCGACCCGTGTCTCTAGGTCCATGGGCCGTGCCATCGCCTGTCCCCTAAGCAGGTCTTGCCACTGATCGGGACTGAGTCCCAGGGCTAGGCGCAAATCTTCTGCGCTGGGCTCCTGCCTGTGGCAGCTGCTCCAGCTTGCTTTCAATTTACGCAGCTTGTCGTGCAGCTCCATTTGCCGACGTGGTAACCGCACTGCCAGGGCCGAATCCCGAAGGTAATGAAGAATTGCGCCACGGATATGGGGCCGGGCGAAGGCATCAAAAGGAGTGGTTGTTTGCGGTCGATACAGCTCGGCGGCCCGCAGCAGGCCCATGAGGCCCACCTGCACCAGGTCATCGAGGGGCTCCGGGCAGCGGCGGCAGTAGTGCACGGCAATCGGGTTCACCAAAGTGCAGTACTGGCTTACCCGCTGGTTGCGCTGTTGCAGAGACCGGCGAGTGAGGGGCTTGGACTTAACCGAATGAGTCATGGGTTGTGGTTGGTTTGGCAGGGGTTTGCTTCCCTTCCTTTCCAACCAGCCCCAGACAGGCCCTATCCCACAACCGAAAAATTACTGAATGTCGGTCATGGTGAAGCGATCGGAGCGGCGGCAACCGCCCGCAGCAACGACCAGGGTCCCTCTCGCTCAAGCAGCTCGATATCTGAGCTTTCCGTGGCCAACAGATAACCGGCAAAGGCCAGGGCATTGAGGCTGAAACCAGCGCAATTTTCCTTGGTGCGCCGCACCGTAAGTAGCCAGTAGTCGTCGAAGAGCAGGTTGTAGGGATGCCTGGGTTGGGGGTCGTAGTGGGGATGGCCAAGGCCCAGTTGCTCGGCATGCTCTAAATAAAGAGCTGGTAGATCGGTACCCCCCATGGGATCGACGCGGCGGCTGAGCCGATAGGCCCAGGGCCAGGCAGGATCAACCATTGCTAGCTGACGCTCGATATGAGTGGCCAAAGGCGTGCTGGCTTCTCCAGCTCGGCGGGGCAAAAGCTGCAAATGCCGGTGGGGCTGACTAGCACCAGAAGCGGCACAGCTGTTGAAAAACCACAGTCCACCCGTATCACCGGCCAGGTGGGCGACCCCCCGCCAGTCGTCCGCCGATAACCAGCCGGATTGCGGCTGCCAGGACGCGGTGATCAACAGCAGATGGCCAGCCTGCACTGGATATTTGTTGAGCAGAACCACATGGCCGCTGTCGAGCTGGTCCACTTCAAGGGCCCGTTCCCAGGGCAAAAAGGGATTGGGCTTGGGGCCACCACGACGTAGGTGCTTAGGTGTGGCGCTGAGCAAGCGCCGCAAAACAAATGGCTCGTGCTGAGGTGCTGTGAGGACCTCGGTAGCCAGGGGCACCAGGGCGCCGCTGGCCTGGGCCTGGCTAGATAATTGCAGCGCCCGCTGCCAGATGCGCTCAGCTCGCACCAGCCTTGAGGCGGGCCAGGGAGGCGCCCTGGTAATAATGACCAAGAATTTGGTTGTAGCGATAGCCCTGCTGGGCCAGATCCTGGGCACCATGTTGGCTCATGCTCGCTCCCAGATGGCCGTGGGCCTCCAGAGTTATTTGGCGGTTGGCGGCATAAAGACTCTCCACGATGGCGCCCTGATAACTCAGGATCATCCCGGCGGTGCTGGCGGCGGCCTGGCGGGTGCGATCGTTGCTGCTGGCAAGGCCCTTGTAAGCCTGCCAGCGTGTTGTGTCACCAAGATGCCAGTGGCGGTCGGCTGGACGAGCCATATGGGCAAGGGCGTAGGAGCGGGCCGCAACGGCCTGGGCTCTTAGAGCCTCCATCGACCAGCTGCTTGGCATCTCAGCTCCCACCACGGCGCCGATGTAGGTCTCCAGGCCAACGTGATTCACAACCCTGAGCCCGCCACCCTGCGGGATAAGCCGTAGCCGGCCTCCATAGGGGCGCCCATTGACGAGAAGCGAGCCGCCGCTGGTCTGCAACCAGGCTTCCGGCCCCTGGGTCCAAAGTTCGCCAAGGTTCACGGGGCTGCCGGCACCTCCCTGCTGGAGCAGCTGGCCATCGCGGCTGACAACCTGCCAAGCGCCGTTGGCTGATAGCTCGGGGCTGGCGCCAGCGGTGAGCAGGGCGACGCGGATTTCCAGGTCTACACCGGGGCCCGCTTCGGGCTCAGCCAGGCCCAGACTGACTGGAGCTGCTGCTTGGGGGGTGGCCCGGCGCGACTCCAGGCGGCGCAGTTGCTCAGCCGCGGTACTTGTGTCTTGCGCGGGGGGCGGCGTATCGATCAGGGCATCCAGCAATTCACCCTGGGCGGCCCCATAGGGGCGGGGTGCCAAGCCCTGGGCCGCAAACCCCACAGCCACAGCAACCAAGGCCATCGGCCCAGCCAGCATCAAGCGCCGGCTCAACAAACCATGAAGTGCTGGGTTCAGGCGCAGACGGCCAGGGAAGCCCAGGACTCGCGTCCGGATCCATCGGCGTGCACCCGCAATGTGCCCTTCCACAGGAGATGGCCCGAACCGCTCAGGCGGATCATGCCTGAAGAAGCGCGTTCGCACACCATGCCCCCTGGTCGCGGCGAGCATTGCCAGCCCACAACGGAACTGCGACCGAGGCAATGCAGCCAATATGGGGCTACCAGAGCGTGGGCTGAGCCTGTTACGGGATCCTCATCGATGCCTAGTCCAGGAGCAAAGAAGCGCAGCTGGTAGTCCGCTGGCAGTTCAAGCACGCTGGGACGTTCGCCAATCGCTGCTGTCTCGAGGGCCTGCATCAACACCAGTCCGAGCCGATCAGCACCATGCAGCTCCGAGGCCAGGCCGGGCAGCTGGCGCAGCTGGGCCTCTGGGGGCAGCAGGGCAACCCGATAGCCGAGGGCTGAGCTCCAGTAGGCCAAGGGTGAGGCCCCAAGGCGATCCTGCAGCAACCGGATTAGCGATGACGATGGCTCAGCTGGCAGCAAACCCGCGCTGGGCAGCACGAGTTGCCCCGAACAGCCGCTGGCATCCAGAGCTACTGCCAGGGGACCGCTACGGGTAAACAATTCCAACCCCTGCCCTGGCGCCAACTGCTGCCAGTGGCCGAGGGCCAGCAGGGCGGCGAGGGTGGCATGGCCGCAAAGGGGAACCTCACAGCTGGGAGTAAACCACCGCAGGGTCCAGCGGCTTTGTTGTTGCAGCAAAAAAGCAGTCTCAGACTGGTTGAGACTGCGGGCGATGGCCTGCAGGGCAACATCGCCCATCGGCTGGTCTAGATGCACTACGGCTGCGCCATTGCCGCAACAAGGTGCCTCAGCGAAGGCTTCCACCAGCACCGCTGGCCGGGCGACAAGGGGCACGACGGCAGAGCCAGGCAAGCTCATAATTGCTGCCACTCGGGCCGCAGATCGCGCTCCATCAGAGCCTTGACCGCGGCGCCAGGGGTGGTGCGGCCTTCGAGCACCAGCACAACCTGCTCACAGATAGGCAGATGCCAACCCTTACGGCTTGCCAGCTGGAGAGCTGCCCGGGCCGTACGCGGCCCCTCAACGGTGGCAGAGATGCGCTCATAGGCCTGCTGTTCGCTGCAGCCCTCGGCCAGCAGCACGCCGCAGCGGTAATTACGGCTGAGGTTGCTATTGGCAGTTGCCAGCAAATCGCCCAGCCCGGCCAGGCCGTAGAGAGTGCTGGTGGCTCCGCCGAAACCCTCCAAAACCACGCCAATTTCGGCTAGGCCCCGGCACAGCAGCGAGGCCTTGGCATTCGCACCTAGCCCGAGACCATCGGAGATGCCGGCGGCAACTGCCATAACGTTTTTGAGTGCAGCTGCAGCCTCGGTTCCGATCGGATCGTTGTTTGTGTAAAGACGCAGGGAATTGTCGCTGAGCTGTTGCTGAAATCGACGGGCTAGATCCTGATCCGCAGCGGCGATCACGCTGGCCGCTGGCAGCCCTTGGCGCACCTCGGTTGCCAGATTCGGCCCACTCAGCACCAGCAAGGGGGCATCCGCCAACTGGTTTGACCAGAGCTGGCTGGCAGTTGCCAGCAGCTGAAGGTCCAGCCCCTTGCTGCAGCTCATTAGCGGCAGTCCGGCCGGCCAATGGGGGGCCAGCTGCTCGGCCAGGGACGTGACCCCCGCCATGGCTACCGCCGAAACCACCAGATCCTGGTTGGCAAGCAGGTCAACTGGACTACTGCCAGAGCGCCGGGACCAGCCCACCACGAGGTGACCTTGCTGACCCCAGCGCTCAAACAGGGTCTGCCCCCAGGCCCCCAGGCCCAACACGGCAATGCGAATGCCCATCGACTCCGAAGCAGCAGGCAGCTAGGCACTGCCATCATGCGGCAGGTCCATGGATGCGGCTTCAGCTCTGGAATTTTTGTGGCAATGAGCTCAGCTTCGCCCTGGCAGGACTGGCATGGCACTGGCCTTGTGGTGGGGTGTGGCGGCATCGGCCAGGCCCTGCTCCATGAGCTGGCCAACATCGCCCCAGGGCTGCAGCTGGTGGGGGCTTCGCGCCGGGACTGGCGTTCGCCACAGGATCCCCTATGGCGCGATGTCGAGTTTTTAGCGCTGGATCTCACCAACGACTCCAGCCTCTCGGCGTTGGCAGCGAGCCTTGAGAATCGCCCTCCCCTGCGGCTGGTGATCAACACGGCCGGCCTGCTGCATGGGCCCCTGCTCCAACCGGAAAAGCGGCTCAGCCAGGTGAATCGCCAGGCCCTAGAGCGCAGCTTTGCGGTGAATGCCTTTGCGCCCCTGCTGTTGGCCCAGGCGATCGAATCCCTACTTCCCGCTGCGGATCCATTTCATTTCGCCAGCCTTTCGGCCAGGGTGGGAAGCATTGGCGACAACCAGCTCGGAGGCTGGTACGCCTATCGGGCCGCCAAGGCTGCCCAGAACCAACTGCTGCGCACCCTGGCCCTGGAGTGGGCCCGCAGAAAACCTCAGGGGTGCTTGAGCCTGCTCCATCCCGGAACCACGGCCACGGCCCTCTCAGCCCCCTTCCAGGCCGGTGTACCCCCCGAGCGGCTATTTAGCCCTGAGCGGGCTGCTAGGCAGCTGCTCGCTGTGTTGACAGGAATTGGACCGCAACAAACGGGTCAGTTCTGGGCCTGGGACGGCCAGCAAATTGCCTGGTAGCCCTGGGATCAGGCGGCGTTGGCCTGCAGCACTGACAAGGAAATTACCTCCAATGCCGAATCCTCCGTAGCCTCCAATCGCACCGGTGGTGCCATGCCGTCTTCGTAGGCCTCTAGCCAGCGAGGCGCACATACACACCAGTGGTCTCCGGGCTTGAGCCCAGGGAAGCCGTAGGCGGGCGCCGGGGTGCTCAGGTCGTTGCCCTGGGCCTGGCTGTAACGGAGAAAAGCATCGGTAACGACGCAGCAGACGCTGTGACGGCCCAAGTCGGATGAGTTTGTGCGGCAATGACCGTCGCGAAACCAACCGGTCATCGGTTGGCAGCCGCACACCACCAAGGAATCACCCAGCACGTTTAGCGAAGCGGGAGCAGGTTGGCTGGAATCGCTCACGGGAACCGGAAAAAATGTGGATGCCGCCAGTCTGGCCAGGCAGTTCGGGGGCTGCAGCACTGCCCTGACGACAAGTTTTGAAGGTGTGCCAAAGGCAACACACCCGCACAAAGTCGGCCTGGGTAGTTGACGGATTCCGGGGGCCCCCAGTTTCAGGAAAGTTGTCACCCCTCTGATCAGTACATCCGGGGGCTTGAGGACATGACTAATGCGTCGAT
>NZ_JBSYHW010000083.1:0-9549 GCF_056108345.1 Cyanobium sp. NIVA-CYA 375
CTGATTCCGGAGGATGGCAGCCGAATCACGAACGACGAGATCCGCATAGCCCTGGAGCGGGATCTTCGCTTGCAACCATCCATGCTCTTTTAGGCTTCAGACTTGGATGCGGACGGCCAAATCACATTGTAATTGAGAAGAGGAATTGCACCCCATCTCAATCAATCCGGATATTTAGATTCACCGTCCAGCCGCCTTGTTCAGCGATATGACAGAGAAAGCGCAGCAGGTTTTCCGTCCTATTTACCGGGTTGAGCTGGGAGCTGCTGAGAATCCGGTTCAAGTCGATGCCGGGCACTGATCTGGATCGGAGCACCTCCACCATGGCGCTGCCGGGATCGCTCTGGGCTGATCGCTCGGCCAGGCGCAGAAACTGCTCAAACCCCAAGGATCCCTGGCTATCGGCGCGAAAACGAAACATGACTCAGCCCTCCACGGGCTCATCGGGGCTGTTGAGCTCCAGCACTGTCCACTCCTGGCTCCACACCGGCCCGCAGGCCATCCCGTATGTGGTGATCTCAAACGCCACCCAGTTCGGCAGCTCCACCGACCGCAGGAACGCCGGAATGTTCACTGTGTCATCTGCGGCCAATTGGGCTTCCAGGTAGCTCTGCCAAAGGGGCTTGAGCACGTCGGCCAGATGAATCGGACTTTCGGGCACCTCATGGCACCAGCCAGCGCGAAAGGTGGGGGCGTTGGGCTGGCCGTCGTCGTTGAATACCTTCAGGCCCGTCACCGGGCAGAAGAAGTTCCAGTCGTCCAGCTCCAGTTGGATGATCTGCATGGCTGAGGGGAAGCGATAGGCACCACTGTGTGGTTGCCAGAGCCTCTTGGGTGCCGGCCTTCTGCGAATGACCGCCTAGCGCTGTCACACTCAGGCCCCCTTTGCACCGTCGGCTACGACTTGGCTATGCGACCTCGGTAGCAATCGACGTTCGCAGGAGCCGCTGGCACGGATCCAGCCGCCGTTCCACGATGGTGTGATGACTGCTGCTCCCTTGCGCTGCCACCTGCTGATCGGCCCACCCGGCAGTGGCAAAACGACGCTGGCCCATCAACTGGCACCGTTGCTCAAAGGGGAGAACGGCGAGCCCGGTGTGGTGCTCTCAACCGATGCCATCCGCGAGGAGCTATTCGGGGATGCGGCAGTGCAGGGCCCATGGGATGAGATCCGGGCGCTGCTGCTCCAGCGCCTGCACGCCAGCGTCGACGCCGGTACGCCTGTGGTGATCGATGCCACCCATGCCCGCCGGCCCTGGCGGCTGCTCTACACCCAGCAACTGCAGCTGAGCCGGACGGTGGAGTGGATCGGCTGGTGGCTCACCACTCCCCTGGAGCAGTGCAGAGCCTGGGCACTACAGCGTGAGCGGCCTGTACCCGAGGCAGTGATCGAGGAGTTCCACGCCAGCATCAATAACAGGTTCTTCAAGCCGGAGCGGGCCGAGGGCTTTGCGGTGGTGGAAACGCTCAACCCCGCCGCCACCGAGGGCAGCGGCGATGACCTGCGGCTGCGCCTGGCGGGCCTTGATGGCCGCATCCGCAATGCCCTCAACCGCCAGCGTGCCATCGAGCCCCACCTGCACCGCTACTCACGCCTGCTGGATCTGGAGCGGCTGCTGTTCCTGCTCCGCCTGCTCACCAGCTTTACCGGCCTCGATGCCAGCGATCCCAGCACGGCTGCTGAGCTGCTCCAAATATGCAATCCGCCGCCCCAGGGCGATCTAGCCGAGCGGGCCGCTGCCTACCTCGTCAGCTGGAAGCAGGTGCATGGCGGCAACAGCGATGGCTACGGGGTTGTGGCGGCGATCCGCGCCGATCTGGCCTGGCTGGAGGCCAATGGCTTCTGCAGGCTCGACTGGCAGGGCGACCAGCCGATTGACCTAGGCAGCACCGGCCCCGTCATCGGCAGCGCCGTGCATGGCGGCTATCCCGCCCTGGCTAACCGGGAGGTGTTCTGCCGGGTGTTCACCCTGCTGCGCCACATCCTCAAGCAACCGTTTGATGCACCGGAGTCCGGCTCAGCCGAGGAGCATTCGGCTGCGGCCGCGTCCCGGCCCAAAGGGGCAAAGCGGGCCAGCCATGAGTTCAGCCCGCTCTACCGCCATCTGATTGAGAACTTGGCAGAGATCGAGGGGAGCTACCGGGCCGATCAGGAAGCCGCGCTGCGGTATGACCTTGAGCACGTTCTAAGTCCCTACGGATTTCTGGCACCTGTGAAAGGCCGGCCCCATAGTCGCCGCCAGGGCTACGTGATCGGTACGGCCTTGCTCTCGGCAGACCAGCTACTGGAGTTGCATGCCCAGCTCAGGGCCTCCCTTGATCGCCTCAGCGATCAGTCACAGCAGCCCCTGCTACAGACCCTGGAGGATCGGCTCCAGCGCGCAGGGATTCTTGGTGCTGACGGCAGCCCCGATCGGTTGCGTCAGCCCAAGCGCACCCTGGCGCACCGTTCCTTCACGGAGGAGAAGCCAGGCACCCTGGCCGACCCTGATGTGGCCAGCCGGCTGGAGCGGGCGATCTTTGATCGCCGCCGCATCTGGCTGCGCCACGCACCCGATGGCATCAGCGAGCAGCAGCGCCTGCGGGGCGATGACGGGCGTTTCCGGGCATGGCCGCTGCAACTGCTGTTTCACAACATCAGCTGGTATCTCGCCTTTGAAACTGTTCAGATCGGCCGCAGTGACGAATCTGGCCTGATCCGCATCCTGCGGGTGGATCGGCTGGTGCTCCACAACGAGGACGGCAACACCCGCCGCAGCACAGAAGCCCAGCACAACCAGGCGCTGGAGCGCTTGCAGCGGCTGCTGCACGTCTGCGGCGGCCTCTATTTCGGCGAGTCGGTCGACGACCAGCTGGCTGTCATGACGCCATCAACAGGTCGCAAACCTCAGCATCCCTGGAGCTTGCTGCGCTTCTCTTGCACACCGCGGGTGTTTGAGCTGATCCGCGAGGAGCCGCGCCGCTTCCCGCCGGAGCACACGGCCTATGCCAAGCCCCTGCCAGACGATCCGACCGGCCTGGCAGGGCCCCGCGACACGCTGGCCCCCAACCCCGCCGGCGACAGCCACCCCTATCCGGTGGAGATCCGCATGCCCAGCTGGACCGTGGAGCGCGACTGGGACCTACGCAACTGGCTCTTCCGCTGGGGCGCAGGCATCCGCATCGAGCATCCCCTGGCGCTGCGCGAGCACCAACTCCAGCAGGCCGAGGGAGTTGTCACCCTTTACAGGCGCAGCTCCTCGCCAACCAAGGCCACCACCTGAGCCTAGAAGTCGTGATCGAGCAGCACGTCCCAGCCAATGAGCAGAACTTAAAGTAGTGAAAATCACTTCAAGCTCCCATTGGCCGCCGATCCCGCTGTTGTGAGTGCTTCTGAGGCCAATCGCTCCTTCTCTGCCCTGCTACGGCAGGTGGCGCAGGGCCAGAGCTTCACGGTGCACTCCCATGGGCGGGCCGTCGCCAACCTCACGCCCGTCAGCGTGGGCACGTCCTCCAACGCAGCAGCGCGCCGTGCCCTGCTGGTTCGTCTGGCTGCCCAACCCGCCAGAGGGGAAGAGCGCTCCTGGCAGCGCGATGATCTTTACGACTGATGCGCGCCGCACTCGACACCAATCTTCTGGTCTATGCCGAGGGCTTTGGGGATGGTCCGCGGGTGAGCGCCACCAGGGCATTGCTTGAGCAACTTAACGATGCCGATGTGGTGTTGCCCCTGCAGTGCCTCGGCGAGCTGTTCCGCGTACTCACCGGCAAAGCCGGTCGCTCCGCCGAGCAGGCCCAGAACGCCGTGCTCGGTTGGATGGATGCGTTTCCTGTGCTGGATAGCAATGCCGCCGCCTGGCGAGGGGCCATGGATCTCTGCGTAGCGCATCAGCTGGCCAGCTGGGATGCGCTGGTGCTCAACGTGGCCGCAGAGGGCGGTGCCCGGCTGCTGCTCACGGAAGATATGCATGCTGGCTTCTGCTGGCGCGGTGTTCGTGTCGTCAATCCACTGGTGGAGCCGGCTGATCCCCTGCTGCTGCAGCTGCTGGGTTGATAGCCGGGGCACCCGATCGTCGGCGCTTTCGCTAGTGCCGATTCATGCCGGCACCGCGCTCAGCAGCTCGAGATCGCCACATCCAACCCACCGATCACCGCCTCCAGAAACGGCAGTTCGAGGGTCTCGACCGTGGTGGGCTCACCCCATCTGGCCACCGGCATCAACAGCAGCAGGGTATTCGTCGTTCGCGTGAGGTGAGACAAATACTCCGATGACCCTCCATAGGGTTGTTTCAGCAGCACCAGCCCTGCTCGCCAGCCCCGACGTAGACCCCCACACCATGCGATTCATCCATACCGCCGACTGGCAGCTGGGCAAGCCCTATGCCCGGGTGAGCGACCCCGATAAGCGCGCCCAGCTGAGGCGTGAGCGGCTCAGTGCAATCGGGCGGCTTGGTTTGGTGGCGCAGCAGCAGGGTGCCGCCTTTATTGCCGTTGCCGGAGATTTGTTCGACACCCACCAGCCCACCAAGGCAGACGTCTCTGCAGCCTGCAGCGCCATCGGTGGGGTAAGGCTGCCTGTGCTGGTAATCCCTGGCAACCATGACCACGGCGGGGCCGGCAGCTGTTGGCACGAGTCCTACTTCCTCAAGGAGGTGCAGCAGCTGGCCCCCAACCTCACAGTGCTGCTGGAGCGCCAACCATTTGATCTCACCAGCATCGGCCTACCTGGGGGCGTGGTGTTGCCCTGCCCGCTGCTGCGCAAAGCCGAGCCAGTGGATCCCACTGCCTGGCTGCGCCAGCTCGACTTCTCCCCTTGGAGCGACCAGCCGCGGATTGTGCTGGCCCATGGATCGGTCCATGGCTTCGGGGGGGAGGACAGCGGCGACACGGATGACGAAAACCCACCGGTGCCCACCAACCGCATCGACCTCTCGGCGCTGCCAACCGGTGAGATCGACTATCTCGCCCTTGGCGACTGGCATGGCCTCAAGCAGGTGAGCAGCCGGGCCTGGTACTCCGGCTGCCATGAGATGGATCGCTTCCCGCGGGCGGCTGACTACCGCTCCGGCCAGGTGCTGGTGGTCGACGCAAACCGCGGTCTGCAGCCTGAGGTGTTCGACATCCGCACCGGTGCGATTGGCTGGCATCAGCTTGAGCATCGCTTCAACAGCGACACAGACCTGGAGCGCCTTGAGCAGATCCTCCGGGATCTGCTCGGCCCCCGCAGCCAGGAGGATCTGCTGCTTCTGGAGCTGGACGGCAGCCTCAGCCTGGCCGCTGCGGCACGCCTACAGGATCTGCTGCAGCGCTTCGAGGCCAGGCTGCTGCGCCTGAAACTGCGCGATCGCACCAGCGTGGCTCCCGATGCCGCTGAATTGCGCCTGCTCACCGAGCGAGCCGGTGATCCACTGGTGGCCCGCGTGGCCCAACGGCTGCAGCAGCAGCTGGAGCTGGGCGATGACGAAGGCGAGCTGGCCCGCATGGCCCTGCGGGAGTTGCACCGCGCCTGTGTCAGCAACTGACAGCACCCGAGAACCACCCCACCTACCCAGCAATCCAACCCCAACGCCAGCCCTTAGCCATGCGCCTCCTCTCTGCCCGCGTTCGCGATTACCGCCGGCATCGCGACCTGCCCATCAGCTTCGATCCACGCTTCACGGTGATCGCAGGGCCCAATCAATCCGGCAAGAGCACCCTGGCTGAGGCCCTGCACCGGGCCCTGTTCCTACCGGTGAAAACCGGCGGCGAACTGCTCAAGGGCATGCAATCGGATCCCTGTCTGGCGGAACCGGAGGTGGAGATCAGCTTTGAGGCCGCCGGTCAACGCTGGGAGCTGCGCAAGCGCTTCGCTGGTGCGCGGGGCAGTGCCAGCCTGCGCGACAGCACCGGCCGCAGCCTGCAGGGAGAGGATGCCGAGGAGCGGCTGGCGGAACTGATCGGCACAGCGGCTGTGGCCCGCAACCGTGGTGCCGCCGATCAGCTCAAGGAGCGCTGGGGCCATCTGTGGGTGTGGCAGGGATCAGCCAGCAGCAATCCCCTTGGTCTTAACGCTGCCAGCTACGACCACGACCGCCTGGTGGAACGCCTCCAGGCCGGCGCCGATCTGGGCGTGCAATCACCGTTGGATCTGGCGGTGCTGGACGACATCCAGAGCCGTTGGGCAACGGTGTACACCCCTGGCGGTGCCAATCGGGGCCCCCAGGTGAAATCGGGCTCGCCGCTGAAGCTGGCCCGCCAGGCGGCCAGCGCTGCCCAGGAGGAGCTGGCGGCCATCCGCGATCTGATCGCCCAGCAGGGGGCAGCCGAGCAGGCCTTTCAGGAGGCCGAATCGCAGCTGGAGCGCTTGCGCCAAGCGCTGCCGCCTCTCAAGGCGCAGCGCGGGGAGCTGGACCAGAAGCTGAAACGCAGCCAGGAACTTGAGGCGGCGATCGCTGTGGAAAAGCCCCAGTTGCAGGGGACCCAGAAGCAGCGCGACGACCTCGACAAGGACCGCACCCAGCTGGAGGGGCTGCAAAAGCAAGTGACCACCCTGGAGGCCGCCAAGGCCCCGGATCTGGTGACGCTCGAGGCGCTCAGGCAGCACCTGCCTGATCTCGAGGCTGCCCGCGCGGTGGCCCAGGAGCAGCTGGATACCCAGCAACAGGCCGTGACCAAGGCCACCCGTGATGCCACGGTGATCGAAACCCTGCAGAAACGTCTGGTGCAGCTGCAGGAGCAACAGCGGCTGGAGCAGCAGCTGGCAGCGCTGGCCGCCATTCAGGCCCGCTGCGATGAACTCCAGACCGACATCGCCCGCCTGCCCGCGCTGCTGGCAGCGGACGTGGAGAAGTTGCGCCGGCTTGAGACGGACAGACGCGAGGCCGGCGTTCGAGCGGAAGCACTCTCAGCCGGCATTGAGGTGATCCGTGCCGGCCGCTCTGTGCGGGTGGATGGCCTTGAGCTGGCAGCTGGCAGCCGCCAGCTGTTGTCGGAGCCGGCCACCGTGCAGGTGGGTGACGATGTGGAGCTGCGGCTGACGCCTGGCGATGGCTCCAGTGCTGCGCAAGCCGCCACCGCACTCGCAGCAGCGGAGGGCAAGTTCCAGGCCGAACTCCAGCGTTGGCAGCTGTCGACGGTGGAGGAGGCTGCCCAGGCGGAGCGGCAACGCAGCGATCTACTGAGTGAGCAGCAGCGGCTGATCGAACAGCGCGGCGGGGTGGATCCGCAAGCACTGCGCCTTCGCCTGCAGGCGTTGCTTCAGGAATCGGACGCTCAGGTCGCCCTGACCGCAACTGATGCTGCCCTGTTTGGGGAAGCCCTTGAGAGCCGTCTGCGGGAGCAGGAGCAGCAACTCAAAACTGCCCGCCTGCACCGTGATGCGGTGACCAAAACGGAACAGCAGCAAAAGGCGCTGGTGAAGCAAGCCAGCGACGCCTTCGATGCCCAAAACAAGCAGATTGCAACAGCGGAAGCCGCTCTGCGCGGGCGTGAAAATGAGGTACTGGAAGCCAACACGCGCATCCATGCCCTGCAGGAGCGTCACGGCTCTCTGGAGGCCCTGACGGCCGCACTTAGTCAGGCCCAGGAACGCTGCAGGGAACTAGAGGGCAAGCTGGCGGAGCTGGAGGGCGAGCTGGCAGCGCTCGGCGCCGCGAGCCTCAAAGCCCAGGCCGCTGATCTCGACCAGCAGATCACCACGCTCGAAAGCCAGGAGCGGCAGTTCAGCGAGGCCCGCATTCGCGCCGAAGGCCGACTGCATGGCGATGGTCAGATCGACCTGCAGGCCGAGCTGGAGCAGAAACAAGCCGAGCTCGAGTCACAGCTGGAGGACCAGGAACGGCTGGAGAAGGAGGCGGGCATGCTCACGCTGCTGCGGCGTCTGCTGGAGGAGGAGCAGAACGCTATGGCCACGCAATACACCGCACCGCTCACCGAGCGGATCGGCCGTTATCTCGCCCAGGTGTTCCCGGAAGCTCCGCAGACCAGCCTCAGCTACGACGCCCGCAGTGGCTTTCAGCAGCTGCAGTGGCGCCGCGGCAACGAAGCAGCCTTTGGCTTTGACGTGCTCAGCACTGGCGCCCGTGAACAGTTCGCCGCTGCCTTGCGGGTCACGATGGCGGAAGTGCTGGCGGAGGCCTACGACGGCACCCTGCCCGTGCTTTTCGACGACGCCTTCGCCAATTCCGATCCAGAACGCCAGGCGGGGGTGTTCCGCATGCTGCAGCAGGCTGCTGACCAAGGCCTGCAGGTGATCCTGCTCACCTGCGATCCGGAGCGCAGTCAGGGGATAGCGGACGTCAGCCGGATCAACCTCCCGAATTGAGATCTCGATCCACCTGCTGCAGGAGGACTGCCGTGACATTGACTCTCAGGCCTTTGTCGACGCCGTCCAGGCCCTTTGTTCAGAGCCCTACGTGGGGTCAGGACAGCAGCTTTTCATTCTTCTCTAGCGAGGTGCTGTTCGTGATCAGCTGGATTCCACGCCGGCGGCGCCCTGGGGCTGGCGAGCACTCCCCTTGGTCTGCCCCGGCAGCAGCAGCGCGCAAGGGCTAACGCAAGTCGCTGCGCGACCCTTGCGCGCTGCTGGCTTATCCGGGGCGCAACGGCAGGGTCGTTCGCCAGCACAGCCATGGCCGCCACACTCCTTTCTCTGCCGCTCCAGCCCGTTCGCCCAGCTGCAGAGCGGCACTGCCCGATTCGCATCATCTCGGTGCACCTCCTTGATGCCGCAGGTCAGCTGCTGCGGGTGCTCTTCCTCGATCGCGAGGGGCACATCAGCTCCCAGCCGCACTACGTGCCCCGCGAGGAGGCGCTGATCCTGGCTGCCAATCAGCAGCGGATGCTCGGCTCTCAGGCCCGGGTGCAGGTTTTGTAGGGCCGAGCCCGGCTGATCGGCCATCGCCTGGCGAATCACACTCTCCGGGCTATCCAGTACCAAGAGTGGAGAGGAAACCGGACCCACGAGCTGCGCGTCAATCTTCCGCCAGGCTTAAGCAGGCGATGCTTCTACGCAGCTGGCCCTCCAGCTCCTTGATCTGCGGAATGCCGGCCAGCTCGGGCCGCACCACCAACCAGAGACGGTCGCTGATTGGATCTGGAGGCGGCACCGCGATCAGCTGCGCTTCCTGCCAAGGCGAACACTGCAAAAGAGAACGATGGGCCGGCAGCAGCAGGGGCTCACGCCTCAGCTGCTCCACTAGGTCCACTGCGATGCAGTTCTCGGTGTTGCGCACTCCCATCAGCGCCTGCCGTCTGGGCTGCTCGTCCAACAGCAGCTGGCAGCTGGCCGGTGGGAGCAGAAACAGCGGCCGCCGCCAAGGATTGAGCTGGGATGGGCTGCTCCGGTGGCGAGCGGCGTAGAGAAGCTGCAGGTCCTGAGTGCCGAGGGGGATTACCTCCAGTTCTGCCAAGACCAGTCCCAAAAGGGCAGGGTTGCGGGCCTCGGAGCTGGCACCCTTGATGCTGGCCAGGCTCAGCAGCACGGCATCAAGGGTGCCCCGCCTGAGCTGCTGGCCCCAGTCCTGGGGCGAACAGAAAGCCGTCACCAGCTCCACGGAACACTCTGCTGTCAGCAGATCAGCTAGCAGGTGC
>NZ_JBSYHW010000084.1:0-9502 GCF_056108345.1 Cyanobium sp. NIVA-CYA 375
TGGAGGCGCACCTCCAACTCACTGATCGGGCCACCAGCCAGCTGGCTCAACAGCTGACCCAAGGTTTCTGCTAGTTGAAGGAGGGTGATCTTCTGCTTTCCAATTCGATGAGCTTTGGTCGTCCTTACATCATGAAAACGAATGGAGCCATCCATGACGGATGGCTAGTGCTTCGCGATGCTCATGCGACTTGCAACTCCGATTACCTCTATCATGTTCTTGGGTCTCCAGCATGTTTTGCGCAGTTTGCGCGGGCGGCTGCGGGTGCAACGGTCAAGAACTTAAATACCTCTATTGTCAGCTCGGTTGAGATACCACTGCCACCACTTGAGAGGCAGGTTGAAATTGCTGAGAGGCTGGATGCGGTTGAACTCCACGTCGGTCGCAAGTTCGCCTCGTTAGCACAAATAGCAGAGCAGCTGAGGAGCAGTTTGACTAGCTCGCTAATCCAGGGCTTTAGCTGATCATGAAAGCCACAGAAGCCAAGCTGCTTCAGATCCTGGGCGCCGTCTCCCAGTTCATCATTCCGATCTATCAGCGCACCTATTCATGGACGCTCAAGGAATGCCAGCAGCTCTGGGCTGACATTCACCGTGCCGGATCCACCGAGGAGATCGGTGTGCACTTCATCGGCTCGGTGGTGCACATCGATGAGGGCCTCGGCAACCTCGCGGTGCAGGCCCCCAAGCTGGTGATCGATGGCCAGCAGCGGCTCACCACCGTCACCCTGCTGCTCACGGCCCTGGCGGATGTGCTGGATGGGCTGCCAGAAGAGCAGCAGGAGCCGATTGAGGAGTTTGCTCCGGCCATCATCCGCGAGACCTACCTCACCCGCCGGCACCAGAAAGGCGACAAGCGCTTCAAGCTGCTGCTTTCCGATACCGATCGCGTCACCCTGATGGCGCTGGTGGATCCCACCACGGCAGCGCTGCCAGCTGAGCCCTCGATCCGGATCCAGGAGAACCACAAGTTTTTCCTGGAGCAGCTGCGCGCACCCACCACCGATCTGGCCGTGGTCTGCCGGGGCATAAGCAAGCTGCTGGTGGTGGATGTGGCCCTCTCCCGCGATCAGGACAATCCCCAGCTGATCTTCGAGAGCATGAACTCGACCGGCCGGGAGCTCTCCCAGGCCGATCTGATCCGCAACTATGTGCTGATGGGCCAGCCGCCCGACCTGCAGGAGCGGCTCTACACCCTCCACTGGCGGCCGATGGAGCAGGCCTTCGGTCAGGAGGCCTACAGCGGCAATGAGTTCAGCGCCTTCATGCGCGACTTCCTCACCCTAAAAACCGCCGAGGTGCCCCGGCTCGATCTGGTCTACGAGGTGTTTAAGCAGTACGAGCGCCAGCCAGGCGTCGCGGAAGCGGGCATCGAGGCGTTGCTGAGCGATCTCCACTCCATCGCCATCCGCTACTGCCGCGTAGCCCTGGGGAAGGAGCCCGATCCGCAGCTGCGGGATGTGTTCCACGACCTGCGCGAGCTCAAGGTCAACGTCGTCACGCCGTTGCTACTGGAGCTCTACGGCGACCATCAGGCCGGCCTGCTCAGCCGCAATGAGCTGCTGGAAGCCTTGCGCCTGCTGGAGGCCTATGTCTTCCGCCGGGCTGTCTGCGCCATTCCTTCCAACTCCCAGCAGAAAACCTTCGCCACCTTCAGCCGCTTCTTGCGCCGCGAACTGGGTCACTACCTGCCCAGCTTCAAGGCCCACCTGCTCGATCTGCCCTCCTACCGGCGCTTCCCTTCAGATGAGGAGTTCCGCCGCGACCTGCAGATCCGCAACCTCTACAAGTTCAACAAGAGCTGCAGCTACTGGCTCCGCCGCCTGGAGAACCACCAGCGCAAGGAGCCGATTGCAGTGGCTGATTACACGATTGAGCACATCCTTCCCCAGAACACCGACCTCTCCCCTGCCTGGCGTGAGGCCCTCGGTCCCGACTGGGCCCAGCTGCAAGAAGAGTGGCTGCACCGCCTCGGCAACCTCACCCTCACCGGCTACAACCCCGAACTCAGCGACCGCCCGTTCCTCAACAAGCGGGACCACCAGGAGGGCGGCTTCCGCACCAGTCCCCTGCGCCTGAACCAGGGCCTGGGCCAACTGGACCGATGGGATGTCGACGCAATGCGCCAGCGAGGGGAGACCCTCGCGGCAAGCGCCTTGGATGTCTGGTCATCGCCCCAGCTGAGCGAGGAGCAGCGCCAGGCCTACCGGCAACTCAGCCGCCGCCAGGTCGCTGGCTACACCCTCGACGACAACCCTCAGCTGTCCAACCCCCAGATCCGTGCGGTCTTCGACGTACTGGATGCCCGCATCCGGGCGTTGGATCCAAATGTGAGCCAGGAGGTGCTCAAGCTCTACATCGCATACAAGGCCGAGACCAACTTTGTCGACATCGTTCCCCAGGCCAAGCGGCTGCGCCTCAGCCTCAATATGCCCTTTGCGGAACTGGACGACCCCAGGGGCCTGGCCAAAAACGTGACTGGCATCGGCCGCTGGGGCAATGGGGATGTAGAGCTCGGTGTCTCCACATTGGACGGCGTTTCCTATGCCCTCGGTCTGATTCGCCAGTCGCTGGAGCGGCAATTGGAGGGAGAGTCGTGAAATCGTTAGCCAGCCTTAGCCTGAGGTGCTTCCACGCGATCCAACCGATCGCCTTCAGCCCGATGACCCAAGCCACTCCTGCTGTTGGCACTGGGGCTCCAGTACGGGCCTGGGCCGTCACGGCCGAAAAGATCAACGACGTGGTTAACCGTCTAGTGGTCGCAGCATCGCCGCTGCGGCTGATTGCCTTTGGTTCTGCAGCCCGGGGCGAGCTGGCCGCTGCCAACGATCTGGATCTGCTGGTGGTTGAACCCGAGCTCACCAGCCGCTACAGCGAAACGGTGCGGTTGCAGAAGGCGCTGCGCGGTGTGCTGATGTCGGTGGATCTGGTGGTCACTAGCCAGGCCCACTTCAACGAGCGCTCCCGTATTCCCGGCACACTCGAATACGCCGCGCACTGCGAGGGACGGGTGCTTCATGACTCGCTTTGATCAGGCACGGCTGCTGCAGCGCAAAGCAGCTCAAGACCTGGCCGTGCTCGACAGGCTGCTGGATGATCCAGCCATCGACGACGAGACCCTCGGCTACCACGCCCAGCAGGCGGCCGAAAAACTGATCAAGGCGCTGCTTGCCCTCCATGGGTACGACTACCCGCGCAGTCACAACATCGGATTGCTGCTCGATTTGCTCGCAAGCCACGGCATGTCCCTGCCAGATGGCTTCGAAGCGGTGCAGACCCTCACGCCGTTCGGCACGGTGTTCCGTTACGACGACTTGCCGCTGGAGGACACCCCGGATCGCCGCAGCTGGCCGCCGTTGCTGCACGGTCTTCAGGCTTATGTGACAGACGCGATCGAGGCCGATAGGCGCTCTGGAGGCAAGTCCAGCCAATGACCTCCCAGTACGCCCTGATCGCCAGCCAGTGGCCTGAGCTCCACGAGGAGGCGCAGAAGGTTGAGCAATTTGCTCTCTCCGATCCCCGCACTGCCTGCTTCTACGCCCGCCGCACCATCGAGCTGCTGGTGGAGTGGGTGTATGAGAACGATGCCCAACTGCAACGACCCTGGGAAGAAGCAAGCCTCTCGCAGCTGATCCATGCCTTTGACTTTCGCCAGCTCGTTGGCGAACAGACGCTGGGTCGCGTCCAGCTCATCAAGAACCGCGGCAATGAGGCGGTGCACCGCGCTGAGCCGATGCGCGTGGCGGCCTCGGTGCTCGTCGCCAGTGAGCTGTTTCATGTGCTGCGCTGGCTTGCCCTCACCTACGGCCGGGATCGCGACACCGCTCGGGCCGCCCGTTTCAATAAGGCGCTGTTGACCATGCTGCCGCAGGCGGCCGCAGCGCCCGGCCCCACACGTGAACAGCTGCAGGAACTTGCCCATCAGCTCGCCGAACGGGATCGTCAGCTGCGCGAAGCCACGGAAGCCAGCAAAGCTTCCAAGCAGGAGCTGGAGCGCCTGCGTAAGGAGATCACTGCTGAGCGCAAGACCAGGGAGGCGGAGGACAAGCCCGAGGTCGACACCACCGAGTTTGAAACCCGCAGGCTCTACATCGATCTCTACCTCGAAGAAGCCGGCTGGGTGCATGGCCAGAGCTGCACCCATGAACACGAGGTGCAGGGGATGCCCAATGCCACGGGCCAAGGGTTCGTGGATTACGTGCTCTGGGGCGACGACGGCAAGCCCCTCGGCCTGGTGGAAGCCAAGCGCACCAGCCGCGATCCACGTGATGGTGAGCGCCAGGCGGAGCTTTACGCCAACTGCTTGGAGCAGCGTTACGGCCAGCGGCCTCTGATCTTTCTCTCCAACGGCTACCGCCATCGCCTGTGGGATGACCTCCGCTACCCGCCGCGGGACGTGCAGGGCTTCTACAAGAAAGAGGAGCTCGAAACCCTTATCCGCCGTCGGGAGATCCGTCAGCCCCTTGCTCAGGCCACCATCTCCACTGCCATTGCCGGGCGTTACTACCAACAGCGAGCGATCCGGGCGATCTGTGAATCCCTCGAGCAGGGACGACTCAAGGCCCTGCTGGTGCAGGCCACCGGCACCGGCAAAACCCGCACCGCCATCTCGCTCACCGACGTGCTCACCCGCTGCAACTGGGTGAAACGGGTGCTGTTCCTCGCCGATCGCACATCGCTGGTGCTCCAGGCCGAGCGGGCTTTCCGTCGCTTCCTGCCCGATTGCTCACCGGTGAATCTCGTCACCAATAAAGGTGGCGAGGGGCGAGTGTTCCTCTCCACCTACCCCACGATGATGAACCTCATCGATGCAGAGGACTCCCACGGCGTCAAGCGTTTTGGGGTGGGCCACTTCGATCTGGTGATCATCGACGAGGCTCACCGCAGTGTCTATCAGAAGTACGGGGCGATCTTTGCCTACTTCGATTCGCTGCTCACCGGACTCACCGCCACACCGCGCGAGGAGATCGACCGCAACACCTACGAGCTGTTCGATCGAGAGATCGGCCTCCCCACCGATGAGTACGGCCTCGATCAGGCTGTTGGCGATCGCTTCCTCGTGCCGTTCAGGCCCATTTCTGTGCCGTTGCGCTTTCCGCGCGAAGGCATCAGTTACGACGCCCTCAGTGACGACGAGAAGAGCCAGTGGGACCTGCTCGACTGGGAGGAGAACGTGCTCGGATCCGGTCGGATCGAGTCCGGCGCCATCAACGCCTGGCTGTTCAACGCCGACACCGTCGACAAGGGGCTGCAGGTGCTGATGACCAAGGGCTGCCTCGAAGCCGGTGGCGATCGCCTTGGCAAGAGCGTGATCTTCGCGCGCAACCACAAGCACGCTGAATTTATCCGCGAGCGTTTTGATCACCACTACCCCCACCTCGCCGGCAAGGCCGCCCGGGTGATCGACAACCAGGTGAAGTACGCCCAATCGCTCATTGACGAGTTCTCTGATCCAGACAGCGATCTACGCATCGCCATCTCCGTCGACATGCTCGACACCGGCATCGACATCCCTGAGATCGTCAATCTGGTGTTCTTCAAGCCGGTGCGCTCGCGCACCAAGTTCTGGCAGATGGTGGGGCGCGGCACCCGCACCTGCAAAGACCTGTTTGGCCCTGGGCGCGATAAGGAGTGCTTCTGGATCTTCGATCTCTGCGAGAACCTTGAATTCTTTCTCGGTCAAGGCGGGGTCGAGTCCACTTCCGCGCCCGAAAGCCTCAGCACTCGCCTGTTCCGCGCACGCCTCTCCCTGATCGACACGATCGATCAGAAGCTGCCCGCCAGCGACTCCGAAGAACCAGACCTGCGGCTGCATCGCCACACGCTGGCCGAGCTGCTGCGCTGCCATGTGGCCGCCTGCCCCGCCGACAACTTCCTGGTGCGCCCCCACCTCCAGCTGGTGGAGTGCTTCAGCCGTCCCGAGGCCTGGAACCAACTCAGCCAGGGTGATCACCAGGACCTGGCGATCACTTTGGCTTCCCTGCCCTCCGCCTACGCCGAGCAGCAGGGCGACACCGACGCCGACGCACGCCGTTTTGATCTACTCCTTTACAACCTGCAGCTCTCCTTGCTACGAGGGGAACCGCGCTTCCAACGCCTCCAGCTGCAGCTGCGCGAGCTGGCCGCCCAGCTGGAGGCCCGGCCCAACATTCCCCAGGTGGCGGCCGAACTGGAGCTAATTCGTGATCTGCTCCGCGATGAATGGTGGCAAGACATCACCGTGCCGATGCTCGAGGAAGCGCGGCGGCGCCTGCGTGGCCTGATGGGTCTGATCGAAACGATCAGCAGGGAACCCCTTTACACCAACTTCGCCGACGAGCTCGGTGAGCTGCGCGAACTCGATGCCGCCGCCCTGCTCAGCCGCGATGAGTTCCAGCAGTTCCGCCTGCGTGCCCGCGAGTTCCTGCAGGCCCATGACGACCACCTCACAATGCAGCGCTTACGCAAGAACCAACCCCTCACGGAAGCTGATCTGGATGAGCTACAGCGCTTCCTGCTCTCCCATGGCGTCGGCACCGAGCAGGCGATCCAGCGGGCGGCTGAGGAGTGCAATGGTTTTGGCCTGTTCATCCGCTCCCTGGTAGGCCTCGACCGCAATGCTGCCAAGGAAGTCTTCGCTGAGTTTCTGGCCGACGGCACCCACACCGCCAATCAGATTCGCTATATCAACGAGATCATTGACGAACTCACCAGCCGCGGCGTCATGGATGTCACCCGTCTCTACGAAGCACCTTTCAGCGATCTCGCGCAAGGACCGGAGAGCCTATTTTCGGTTGCTGAAGTCCACAACATCTGCCACCTGCTCGACCTGATCAAAACAAGGGCTTTGGCAGCCATGGCGGCCTAAAGCAGGGTCTAATTGTTTTTACGATTAGGTAAATAAAGGGCAACTGAAAACGAGCACATAGTTACTGATGCATCCTGATTTATGCGCCAATCGTGATCATCCCAGGGGCTGATTCAGAGTGCGCCTAGATCTCTTTAAGGCTGGTCCCGCAAGCAGAAAGGTGGATTCACGAGCAATGGGTTATTGAGTAGCTCACTAGCTGCTATCAGCATTCCAGAAGTTCCAGCTGCTGGATCAATCTGAACAGAGATAGCTTCCAGGATTTCGAGCGGAGTGAAAAAGAGCCCTGAGTCAGTCATGGATTCCTCGCCGCAGCTGAAAACACATTCTATGCCTTGGCTGACGACCTGCTGTGTGGCAAGCGTCGATTGACAAGTCGTGGCTCAAAGGTGTCTTATTCCGTCAAGTTTTAATCCTTCGATAGCGTTTGTTTTTACGACTTGCTGGCATAGATCGGGCCGATGCCGCGGATCATCCCCGATCCCAGATACTTTTCGATTCCCTAGGCCGTGGTACGCGGCAAGGAGAACAGGAAGGCCGCCTTGAACTGCTGGCCGTGCTCCCGGCTTTTCACCCAGGTGCCACAGACGGTGACCAATTCGCCGGCGCTGATCTCAGCCGCGTGGCCCACCACCGTCACCAGCTCGCGGTGGTCGCGGGCCTTGATGCGCAGCACGCAGAAGCCGCTCTCGGCGCTGTGGAATTTGACGCGCTCAATCGAGCCCGCCAGCACTTCGGTGGGCTGCTGGGTCTCGGCGCTCCGCGACTGCCGCCGTTCGGCTGCCTGCCCTCAGCCGCTCTGGGCATCGGCTAGGTCCTCCGCGGCGCTGTCCACCATGACGCTGTCCTCCTCGACGCTGTAGTACTCCCGATCATCCGAGCAGCACATATCGTCGTAGTAGCGCTCCAGCACGGCGTAGGCCTCGTTGTACGTCGCAAACGACTGGCCGGCGATGCTGTCCAACTGGCCGTCGTCCCGGACGATGCGGTAACGGTTCATCGCGGCTGCCGGACTCGGTATGCCAAGTGTCTCAGCGGCTGAGCAGGGACTGCTGCATTAAAGGCAGGCGTGGGGGAGCAGGTCGCCACCGGGCCGTCAAACACCCACCTGAATCCCTCGTCCAGTCCTCGCGCTGCGTCAAGGATCGGGCCATGCGCCCCGGTGGGGCGTCCTTGTCACATCACTGCGGCTGGCCGTTGGGGGTGGGGTTCTCTGCCGTCCCCAGATGGCTGCCCCACTTTCCCGCTCTGCTCTCCGTGCCCGCGATGCCCTAGTGCTGGAGCACCTCTCCCTGGCTGATGCCGTTGCCTCAGCTGTAGCCCGCCGCTTCTTCCCTTTGGTCGAGCGGGAGGATCTGATCCAGGTAGCAAGAGAAGCCCTGCTCCGTTCCGTGCTGCGCTGCAAAGCAGGTGAGCCTGCAGAGCCGTATCTGCGCCGTTGCATCTCAGGTGCCCTGCAGCATCACCTGCGCGATCGGGTGCGGCTGGTGCGCATTCCACGCCGGCTGCATGAGCAGGGTCAGTGCCCTTTGGGTCACATCAGTCTTGATGGCCACGCCGAAGGCGAGCCGTGCCTGCTCGATCAGCTGGCGGCCCCAGAGCAAGAAGCAGCCGGGCCCGCTGATGATCTGGCGCTGGAGCAGCTAGTAGATCAGCTGCCTGCAGCTCAAGCCACGGCCCTGAGGCTCACCATCCTTGAGGGCCTCTCGCTCCGGCAGGCGGCCTCGCAGCTGCAAATCAGCGCCATGTCGGTGCAGCGGGCCCAGAAGAAGGCTCTTGAGGCTCTGCGGCTGCAGCTGAAGGCCTGAGGGCCACAAGGCCGCCTCTGGCGGCCCAATCCGCTTGCTCCATTAGGTCAATCCCATTCGGCGTTCCGCTGCGCTGCTTGGTCAGCCCATCCATTTGTTCCGCCCACCCGCTCGCCCCTGCTTGGGCGTTCCGCTGCGCCGCAAACTCACAGCATCTCTAGTTCGATCCTCACTCCGTCGCTTGGCTCAATCCATGCGGCGCCATTGAGGCCCCGTTTGCCGAAATCCAACCGGCCGGCGCCGTCAAGGGAACGGGTTTGTGCTGCCTGACTCACAAATGGCTTACGCAGCTTTCCCTTTTGGCATCAGGCCATCTCTGGAAGCGCCCTTAGATGAAGCAACGTGAATTCGGGTCATCTTGCTTTATTGAAACCCCTTCCTGTCTCCATGGAACTTACAACTTCTGCCTTGAAGCTAAAAGCTTTAACAGCCAGCCTGTAAGTTCAACTTCGTTGTGATGGAAGCTTTGAAAGCCTGCCTGCAAGCTCTCATTACACTCCCCTCAAGCTTCAAATCTCCTCCTAACTTGTAAACTCTTTGCCTGCAAATCAAGGCAATGCGCAAACTGCAAACTTATGGGCATGTTCGTGTAACGTAAGTGTCGCTTATATGGCTTCAGTGGTGTCGCTAAGCCTCGCTTTCTCGCCCTAATCTCGTTAGGTACTCGGAGCTCCACTCGTCGGGCTTCCTTATCAAATCCACCCCCCATGCTTTCCACCAACAGCGTTCTTCGCCGGGCCCACCGAGCCGGCCTTCCCGTCAAGAAAACGCGCCACGGCTGGGTCCTTGGGTAGCGCCCCTCCGAGTGGTGTAACTCAGGAGGTCCTGTGACCCTTTCCGGAGGGTGA
>NZ_JBSYHW010000085.1:0-9407 GCF_056108345.1 Cyanobium sp. NIVA-CYA 375
ATGGGACAAGCTCTTACTCTCGCCGTGCTTTTCAATCCCTTCTGCCTGTTCACTACAGCCCAGGTATTGGCTCTTAAGGGCACCGTGCTGTTGCTGCTCACCTTGCTGATCAAGGCCAGAATTCAAATCGTGGCTGGTTCGGCGCTCGGAATCTTCCTGCTGCTGCTCCAGACCCTGGTGTTTCTGGCCATCGGCGGTGGGCTACTCCTGGCGGGCGGTGGCGCTGCGTTTGTCGCCATACAGCGACGTCGGTACGCACAAGCCTGATCGCCAGCCATGGCGGTTTAAGTCGCCCCGGCGCTGGAGCCTGTGATGAACCAGGTGCTCGCCGCTGAGGATGGCGTGGCCTGCACAGCCACCGCGGCCCTGGCCCAACTGTCAGCGCCGGTAGGGTGACACAGACGCGGGTGTGTTAATGGGCTGGAGCCAACTCACGGCAATCAACACCGCCAAGGTGCTCACGATCTTGCTGCTGCTGGTGCTGGCGGCAGTGATCGGGGTGCAAGACATGCGCCAGGTGCTCTACCTCAGCCTGCACATCAGCTACTGCATCTGGTGGCTGCTGGAGCAGTGGCTGTTTCCCGAGCGGGCCCGCCAACTGTTCAACGAGCGCGTAGGGGTGGTGAGCTTTGGCTTCGCCCTGCTGTTCATCGGCGTGCTCTACAGCCTGCCGGGGCTGCTGGCCTTTCTCAATCCCGTGCCGATCTCCCAGGCCGCCGTGGCCCTGGCACTGGTGCTATTTAGCTTCGGCAGCCTGATCAATGCCAGCGCCGATACGCAGAAAACTACCGCTAAAGCGATGGGGGCTGGCCTGGTGAGCGACGGCATATGGCGGCGCGTGCGCCATGTGAACTACCTGGGCGATCTGCTGCGCTACCTGAGCTTCGCGGTGGTGGCCGGCAACATCTGGGCCTACCTGGTGCCGGCTCTGGTGGTGCTGATCTACCTGCAGCGCATCGGCCAGAAGGAAAAGCAGATGGCAGCGAAATACCCGGAATTCAGCGCCTGGCAGCAGCGCAGCGCCAGGCTGCTGCCAGGCATCTGGTGAGCTCAGGGACCAACAGACCCCGGCTCTCAGCCGATCTGCCCTGCGTGCCCGTAATGCCCTTGTGCTGTGGGCGCAGCAGAGGTTCAGGACTCGTTCAACAGGCTCAGCGCTTCCATCACCTGAAAGCGGATGCCGCCCAGCCGGGTCCAGGCCCGTACCGCATCCTTTCTGCTCTGGTAGGGGCGCCAGTCGTCCTCAGCGACGCGGCGCTGGAAATGGGCTGCCACACGCAGGGCAACGGCGACATCGCTTCGCCTTGCCAATCGCAGCGTTGTCCCCCCGATCACCACATCAGCAGGCATGGCGTTGGGAAGTAATCAGGAACTGGCCAGGCTCATTCTCTGACCTTCCCAGCCCCTCTCGGGCCAGGATCGGGAAGCAGCCTCTGGTCCGTTCACCAGAATCTGCATCGCCACCGCAGTGATCAATAGACCCATCAGGCGCTGCAGCACCCGTTCGGGGGTCTGACAAAGTCAGCCCCGCAGCCGCGGTTTGAGCTGCAGAAATGGGCAGAGCCCCATGGTGATGGGGCAGATCACCAGCATTCGGCGAATTCAGGCGGCGGGAGCTTCCGCAAACGCAGGTGAGATTGTGCCGGGCCTGACATCAACGGCACTCCGATCGGCAGTAGCCCCTGCCGGATAAACCGCCAAGGCACTTCCAGGCAGTTGATCACCGCTAGACGACTGACACGCCGCAGTAGGGAAGCGCTTACGGCGTCGACTTGGCCCACGACGTTGAGCCAACCCACCGCCAGGGTGGACAGGCTTATGTCGATGGCGGGGTGATGCCCAGAGCTTGGGCGCCAAAGTGCCGCGTCATGTCGGTCTGCAGATGCCAAGCCGTCAGCAACGTTTTGGCGATGCGCCTGAGCTCGTCCACGTCGCTGCAGGCATCGATGGCTCTTGCCTGGGTCTCAACAACGAACTGGCGACTGAGGTCACAATCCAGCATGGCCTTGATGCAATGTTTCGAAACGTTAAGCAGTGGTAACGCCAGGCGCGGCCGGTTTTCCGCATGATTCCAATTCCTGTGTCTCAGGCTTCACCCACACCACCGGGCTACCAGAGGGCAGCAGCCGCCTGGGCTGGCGCGCCTATTGGCAACGTGGACGCCGGCAGATCAGAAAACAAATCCTGAGACTTGAGGATGGCAGACAAATTGAGTTGAGTCTCCAAAAGGCAGGCATGCCCACTATCCGGAAGCTGAACGATTGTGGTGTCTGGAAGAAAGCGTGCCAATCGCTTCGCTTCGCGTTGAGAAGGCAGGAGTCGATCCGCTTCTGAGGCCAGGATTAAAACAGGCTGACGTACGCGATCCAGGGGCAGATCCTCCAAGCGGAACTGTCTAAGCAATGCCAATCTCCAGGCAGCGCTTTGAGGCTTCACAGCCTGCATGGCGGCCAGCAGCTGATGCCGCCTGGGCCTGCTGACCCGATGGGATGCAATCAGCAGATTGCACAGACTGAAGGTGGAGAGCTGGTAAATCGGCGTGGGCAGCAGCTGAGTCAAAGAGCTGCAGGCACCGATCCAGGGTTGACGCTGAGCTGAGGAGGCGGGATTGATCAGAATCAGTTGGTCACACAGCTTCGGAAAGCGTGTGATCAATTTCAACGCCAAACAACCACCAAATGATTCACCACAAACTGTGGTCTTTCGCCCAGGATGCCGTTGCTGCTCCATCTGGATCAGTGCGGCGACATGCTCGGTCAATTCTTCCCATCCTCTGAGGTCGTCTGGAGGTATAGACAAGCAACGAATGTCAAAGCCAGTGCTGAGTCCAGCAACCTGTGTTTGCAGCAACGCACCACTGCCGTCCATGCCCGGCAAAAAGACAAACAGTGGTCGTGATGCCGTTACAGGTGTACAAGCAAGGAGCCGCAAAGACTTCGGGGTGGCGATCATGATCAAGGAGTACTAATAAGCATCAGCGGGCCAACAATTCAGCGATCTGGCTCCAACAGGCTTGGGTGAGCTCTCGCGCTGTAGTAGCTCCGCCGCTACCTCGATACCGAGATTTCCAACTCTCGTCGATCAGCAGAGGATGGCCAAAGAGAACATCAACATGCCGATAGAGGATTGCAGAATGCCAGCCATCGCGTTGAAACAGTGCTTCTGATGGATCAAAGCGCCGAAACAAGGCAAGCGGAGCAAGCTTTCCCCGTTTTTCCTCCCTTGAAGCAATGGCAATCGGCAGGATCGCAAGGCCATCCACCGGCACCCTCAGGGCTAAATGGGCAAAACCCCTGTAGAACGGGCTGAGCTGATGGGGGGCGTTGACCTTCACCATCGGATCCGCACCCTCAGGAAACACGCCCACCACCTGATTGGCTTGCAGAAACGTGGCCGACTGCCGGAAGAACGATGCCTGCCTTCTCTGATCTGCCTCGAGCGGAAAGGCGCCCATCAAGGCAATTGCCTGCTGCAGTAGCGGCACTTGACTCATGTAATAGTGACAGGCGAATCGCACAGGGCGGCCGATCGCCGTCATCAGCAGTGGAGCATCCAGCAGGCTGCGATGGTTGCTGACAATAAGAAGTTTGTTTTTGGCAGGTATTCTCTCAAGGTTATGCAATGAAACTGATATTCCAGCGGCATCCAGCAGGCTGCGAGACAGTTGCAAAGGGATGGGCTGTTTCATGCTTGCTGCTTGCCACTCACGAAAATGTTGACCGAGTGTTTATGCGCATCTCCCTATTTCAAGGGCAATTTATATATCTGTGCTGCAAATAGTCTTGAGCTGAAAAGGGCCGGTGCGAGCTTCAATCCTGGCGGTCAGCCGCACAATTGAGCCTTTTGGCTTTCAGCGCTGATGGGCGGGCGATCCTGTCGGAAAAACTGGAAACGCCCCTCCTATCGACTTGTCGTCAGGCTGCCAGGGCCAGGGAGGATCGGTGCCTTGGTTCGAGCGGGTCGGTCCACTCGTTCAGCGCCTGGAGCGGCAGATGTGGCTGCGGTGCTACCCGGCAGCCCACCTGGATCTCCCCTTGATCGAGCAGGCGGCCCAGCCGCTGCATAGCTGCCTGCTCAGTCCTGGCAAAGTGATCTTGCTGGCTCAGCAGCCAGTCGATCTCAGCCTGGGTGATTACCCCGGAGCTCAGGCTCTCAAGGAACAGTTCGCCAGTGGTCATCGTTTTGTAACGAACTAGTTACATGCTGGCGGCCAGGCGGAGCATCCGTGAGGTCTGGGGCTCCGAGCCGCCGCCCGGAAGCTCGGCCATTACAGGGCTGGGTTGGATGTCCGCGGCGCTTCACGTTCCTTAATGAAGCTTGCCATGATTTTTGAAAACGACCCCCGACCCTGTGTCCACGTACACCCTGCTCGAGCTGTTCGGCGGCTTCATGGCCGCCTGTGTCGCCCTTTGGTTCATCTCGATGAACAGGTTCGTCGCGATTGACATTCCCGCCTCTAGGTCTGCACCTCTGGCTGGGCTAGCAGCAGCAGTGGCGCCTGCCGTCCGCGCCTATCTGCAGCGCCCAGGTTTGCTGGCTTCCGTCGGTCTGCTGCTGCTCCGCCTGAGCATCGGCGGGCTGATGATTCACCACGGCCAGGAGAAGCTCGCAGATCCCCAGCAGTTCGCCAACACCTATGTGGCCTCGCTGCACCTGCCCTTCCCGCTGTTCTTCGCCTACGCCGCCGGCTTCTCGGAGCTGATCGGCAGCTGGCTGGTGATCCTCGGCCTGCTTACGCCCGTGGGTGCCCTGGCCCTCAGCGGCACGATGACAGTGGCGGCCTATCAGCACATCTCCACAGCCGGGTTCAACATCTATGTGCTTGAACTGGTGGTTCTCTATCTCGGCGGCAGCCTCGCCCTGCTGTTCAACGGCCCCGGTCGCTTCTCCTTCGATGCCGGCATCGTGCCGGTCGTGCTCGACGACCTCAGCTCGACCAATGACCTTGAGCCTGCTTTCTCCTCACTAGACGCTGGCGAGCTGCGCGCCATCCCGGTGACCGTCAACTCCAACGCCCGCGGATGAGCCGGCGTGTTGCTTAGGCCTTCTTCCTCTGGACTCACCTCCCTCGATCAACAGGGACCGAGTTGGTAGGAGCAAATTTATGCAAGCATTCTTAGCTTTTGCTGCCTCCCGGCCACGTTTGTTGGATTGGCACCCCAGCTATTGCCCTGACTCACGGCTATCGCCATGAACCAACCGCTGATCTTTGTGGTGGCCCCGGCACTACAGCTGCCTGACGCCACTACGTCTCATGAGGTTCTGCAGCAAGCGCAGGCTGCGGGGCCCTCCACTGGTTTCGCTCTGCGGATCTTCAACCGGGGCTCTGAGCATCCCGATCTGGGGCTGCTTCCCGTCGATGGTCGTCTTACAGGGGAGCAACGCCGCAGCAGTGATGGCACTCAGTTGCTCTGCGCCGCCCTGGTGGTTCGGATCGAACCCCGGCACCACTGGCTCGGTGTCTACCAGGGCGATACGGAGGACCCAACCTGCCTCCGGTGCGTCGATCGCGTGGCGCTAAGCGAGCTAAGCAATGCCACCTGCTGGTTTTACCCCACCCACGACGGGACCTTCCTGAGCTGGGAGCGTGGCCTGCGCCTCACCTTGAAGCCGGGCTCGATCGTCGATTGTCCTGAGGAGCTGAGTTCCGCGCCTTACGACCGCAGCTTGATCTCCGTGCTCTGGAGCCTGCTGGGCGACGACGCCAGCCTCACCTGTGTAGGGCTCACCTACGGCGGCCAACGCCTTGTATTGCCGACAGAAGCGCTTAGCTCCGACCCGATGGCGACCTGGGGACGGTTCAGGGTCGACAACCAGGCCGAGCACAGCCTTGTGGTGGAGGACTGTCTAACGGTCTTCCCAGCTCCGCCGTTAGCGGGCTGATGCTTCCGGGCCGCCCAGTGACCAACAGATCGATCAGCGCAGGCTGCTGTATGCCTATCACTTGTCTGAAATGGAGCACCGACGGCGAACTTTCAGCGTTTGATCTCCAATTAGTCCTAGGCCGACTGGCGCGGGTAGATCAGCATGTCGCCGCTATCTGGGGGAACAATCTGGATCTCGAACCCTGTCCTTCGATCAGCTGAGCGCCATTGTCAGGCGCGGATCAGCCCAAGCCGCATCGTCAGCAGAGGCAGGCTGGCCCACGCTGCAGTGATGCCTTTCGTGAGCCGGGCCTCCGTGGCCGCGAAGGATTGCACCGAGACCAGGCCGGAATGGTTGCGAGCCTTAAGGATTGCTTTAGGTTTGGGCCGTGCTGGAGCTGCCGGTGGTTCAATCCTTTTCGCTTCTCGCTGCCACCGGTCTGGCAGGGCTGGCCCTGGTGAGCCTCTGCATCGCCTTCCTCTTCTGAGCATCCTGTTTTTCTGAACCGCTGCGTGTCTGTGGCGGCGCGGTGCCGGCTGTGATCCGACATCCTTGGCGCTATTCCAGCAGCCTTTGGTGCCCCTCGATCCCGCCACCCTCCAGCCCCTGCCGAGCACACCAGCGCTGAGCGGAGTGCTCGAGACCATTGCCTTCTTTCGCGATCCTGATTTCGCCCGCTCTCGCTTCGAGCGCTACGGCGATGTGTACGAAACCAGCCTGCTGGGGCAACGGACCGTATTCATTCGCGGCGGTCAGGCGATCGGCGACCTGTTTGCCCAGGGCGATGCGGTTCAGGGCTGGTGGCCCGACAGTGTGCGGGAGCTGCTGGGGCCCCTGTCGTTGGCGAACCGCAACGGCGCCGACCACAAAGCCCGCCGCCGGGTGGTGGGCCAGCTGTTCGCCTCTGCTGCCCTCAAGCGCTATAGCCCGACGATCGTGGCGCTGGTCAACGAGCTCAGCCAGGAGCTGCTCGCTTCAGACGCGCCGGTGGCCCTGGTGCCAAAGCTGCGGCGTTTTGCCTTCAGCGTGATTGCGAGCACGGTGCTGGGGCTTGACCCCATCGATCGCGAAGCCCTGTTCGTGGATTTTGAAACCTGGTGCCAGGGTCTCTTCTCACTTCCCCTGGCGTTGCCCGGCAGCCCCTACGCCCGTGCCCGCCAAGCCCGCCAACGTCTGCTCAAGCGCCTAGGCGCTGTGCTCAAGAAGGCGCAGTCCGCCATGGCATCTGGAGCACCCATCGCCGCCGGCGGCCTTGATCTGCTAGCCGGTGGCCTCGATGAAGCCGGTCTCCCCCTGGGCGACGACGACGTGGCGGAGCAGCTTCTGCTGCTGCTGTTTGCCGGCTACGAAACCACCGCCTCCGCCCTGAGCTGCTTGCTTCTGACCCTGCTGCAACATCCAGCCGAGCTGGACTGGCTAAGGGAGGAACTCGACGTCTTGCCGTGGCCGCCGGAGGAGGGGGAGGCTGGGAGCGCCACCGACGCCCTGCGGGCGCCGCGGCTCGATGCGGTCGTGAAGGAGGTGATGCGGCTGACCCCGCCAGTGGGTGGTTTCTTCCGCCGCACCCTGGAGCCCATTGCCCTAGCGGGTGTACTGGTGCCAGCCGATCGAGTGGTGCAGGTGAGCATCGCCGCCAGCCAGCGCCATGGGGCCGATACGGAGGATCTGGCAATCTTCCGGCCGCAGCGACATTTGGACGGTGACACCACGGTCACCTTGCTGCCTTATGGAGGTGGTGAGCGGGTGTGCCTGGGCAAGGCGCTTGCGGAGCTGGAGATCCGGCTGCTGGCGGTGGGGCTGCTCAAACAGGTGACCTTGGCGCTGGAGGCGGATCAGGACCTGACGCTCAGGGTCATCCCTAGCCCCTCGCCGGCGGATGGCCTGCTAGTTCGCGCTCGTTCCACTGCCAGCTAAGCCTCCAACCTCATCAACACGGGGGACTCGGATGGCAACCGTGCTGCTTCTCAAGCCCCTCTGCTGATTTTCCGCAGCCACGTCTGCGGGGACTGCAGACCAGTCGCTGCTGCGGGTCTCCGCTGTTCAAGTCAAAACTGGATGCATTGAACCCATGGGCCCGAGGCAAAGTGGCCAACGGTTAACAATTCTTTGCACTAGGTTTACGGCAAGAGCTTTCCTTCCCTTGAACGACCTCCTGGCTGCTGTCTATCTGATTTTCTTTGCGCTCATCGCAGGTGGAGCTTTTGCCTTGATGAGTCAGAACCTACGCGGTTCAGCTTCTCTTGCTTCCCAAAGAAGTGGCGGCAAGCCAAGGCGCCATCCCGAGGCTCCCGAGCCCGGTGACGAGGTCCTCTACGTCGACTTCAGCAGGGAGCGGCTGGAGGAGCTCTATCAACAGGCGACGTAAGCCATCAGCTCACCACACGACTTCTGCAGCCCAGCCGGCACTACTTCGGCAGGGGTAGAGGAAATCAATTAGCGGTCTCTCGCTGTGGAGCTGGTGATGGTGCATCACATCCATCCCGGAACAGCTCATGAGTTCCAAGCTGAGCTATCGGTGTCGCTGGAGCAATTGCAGCTGCTGGAAGGCCAGAACTTGGGCCTTGTAAGTCCAGAGGATCTGCTGGCAGGTTCGATCTGGAGCACAAAGCTCGGCAGCAATCGCCCCCTCGCAGATTGACTGCGGGACGCGATGCAGCTCTTGTTCACCAGACAGGGGTGAACACAACAAAGTCCGAAACGTTGGACAACATGCATTGCCTGGTTAGGAGAGCCAGCCACGCCCAGTGGCCAGGCGAGAGCCTTCCTGAACCGCCTCGATGCAGCGGTGGGCGTGGCGTTTGGCATCGTCCTGCCACTAAGCCCGCAGTACATATGCCTCCATTACCTCGGGCGTTTCGATCACAGCCAGCAGGCCATCGGTTCGTGCAGCTAAGGAGCCAGCAGCAAGCAGACGGCTCACCAAGCCCAGGTCCCAGAGCTGCTCCCCGGTGGAGCCGGGCGCAAAAAGCTCCTTGTGCAGCACCGCTGGCAGTGACTGCTTAAAGGCATCGAGCTGCCCTGGCCTTAGCCGGCGGCTGTTGGGCAGGCCGGCCGCTTCCCCTGCAGGGATCACGGCTGGACGATCCGGCGTGTGCTCCACGCTCCAGCTCAGACCGGTGCTCGGCAGCCCCACGGTCGACCGGGGGCCGCCACTGCGATTTACCGGGATGTTGAAAGAACCACCCCGCCCACCAACAGAGATCGAGCTCAACCCGCCCTTGCTGTAGCCGCAGGCCCGCGAAGCGGTAGTTGAAGCGCAGCGGGCCCAGGCGGGTGGAGCGGCGGAAACGGAAACCCATAGTTCAGCGGCTCTTGACGCTGTACCCACCTGATGAATACCAACCCAGCGGGCAGCCAGTACCACTTTTCTTAATGGCGCCATGGCTCGTTTCAGCGCCCAACTCCGGTTTCCCTCAGCCGCGCTGGATGGCAAGGCGCTAGGGGAGTATTTGTTGATGGTCTTATGGGCACCTCGAAAAATACGATCAGCCCTTGCGTTGAGGCGACAATAGCTTATAATTTGAATAGTTAATTGCATGCCT
>NZ_JBSYHW010000086.1:0-8676 GCF_056108345.1 Cyanobium sp. NIVA-CYA 375
CCTGAGATCCAAGCTGTTTTCAGAGGTCTGTCAAGAGCGGAACTGCCACGGAGCTTTCTCCCCCCTGAACAGTTACGTTCAAAGGTGTATTCGAAGGCCTTGATCAGGCCCTGCTGCTCGCGCTCGTTCAAGGCCGGCGGCTCAAAAAACGTTTCCAGCTGCGCCAGGGCCTGGCGGTAATTGCTGAAGCGCTGCTGCCAGCGGATGTCGCTGGTCATAACCGCTCACTCCCGCGCGCCGCAAATTCTGCCACCGTGCTGGCCAACCCTTCCGCCAGTGGAATCCTTGCCGTCCAGTCCAGGGCCGCCAGCCAGCCCTCCCCATACCGCTCCCGTCACAGTGCACCCGTACTGTCCCGCAGAACCTTCGTGGTTTGATGGGGGTTCCAGCCAAGCGCCTGCGGCGGGCATCAGCTCCCCGGATCAAACCCCTTCTCGGCGGACACCGCCACCTCCGGCCTACCCCACACCCCACACCCGCAGCCCCGCCACGCGCGCAGCCGCCGCATCACCGCCGCCAGAGCGGACCAATCGAGCAGGCGGAACTGCTGCCACTCGGTGAGCAGCAGCACAGCATCCGCGCCACAAACGGCGGCACAAGGATCCCCTGCTTGCTGCCACAACCCCTCGCCCTCTGAACCCACAAGGACCTCCACCCCCAGATCCGCGGCGATCTGCCCGGCGCACACCTTGGGATCAAAGATCGCCAGCTGGGCGCCTTCTTCCAGCAGGTCGCGGCAGATGCGGATGGCCGGTGTTTCCCGGGTGTCGTTGGTGTCGGCCTTAAACGCGAAACCCAGCACGGCGATGCGTTTACCGCTCACGGTGCCAAAGAGGCGGTTCACCACCAGGCGGGAGATGCGGTGCTGCTGCCAGGTGTTGAGCGCCACCACCTGCTGCCAGTAGGCGGCCACCTCGTGCAGGCCGTAGTGGCCGCAGAGGTGCACCAGGTTGAGGATGTCTTTCTGGAAGCAGCTGCCACCAAAGCCGGGGCCGGCTGCGCGTGCCACCTCCTGCACATCGGCGCCGGTGGCTTCTCAGAAGGCGGCGATGCTGTTGATCGAGCAGATGCGCTGGTTGCCGATTCGGCGGGACTCCGCTCCCAGCCGCCAGTGGGTGGTGCCTGCCGAGAGGGTTGGGGCCGCAGAAGCCACAATCCTGCTGAGCCAGCGGGCGACTCATTAACTGCAGCCCCAGCGGAGCTTGAGCCTCAACCCTTGTGCTCCTCCAGCCAAGCCGTCAGATCGGCAGGCCCGCTGAAATCGAGCAGTGCCACTCCTTCGGAGAAGACTGCGTCTACAGCCAGGGCCTCCAGCTGCTCCAGTGGCAGCGCTTGGATGCGAGCGGTGGTGGAATTGCTGAGGCTGCCGCAGCGGCGGTTTAGCAGGCGCAGGGTGACGGTGGCTTCTCCGAGCGCCCGGCCGCGAGCTTCGCCCTCCTGCCGGCCTTCTGCAATCCACTGCTGGGCGGCGCGGGTGTGGCGCAGCTCCTTGGCTGGAATGGTGACGATCTCCATGATGGCCTCGCGGGTGAGATGGGGAAACCGTTCCACAAGGATAGTGAAAACGGCAGAGTTCAGATCCGGACGTTGCTCCAGGATCCGCTCGGTGCTGGGACGCAGCTCAGCCAAAGGCCGCACCGGCAATGTGAGCAGGTTGAGCAACGGGTCGAGATCGCTCTGGCGGCTCATCCTCTCCAGGCTGAGCCAGTGCACCAGATCAACGAACGTCTGCAGTTGGCTGGGCAACAGGGTTTGGAGCAAGCCTGAGGCGCCGGTGCGGCAGCACCACCACCACAGCCAGATGCAGCACCTGGGGGTGGAGCTGCAGAAAGCGAGCGGTTTGAGCAAACAGACGATGCTTGAACCCTGGCTTGGCGTGCATCTGCACCTCCAGCAGCACCACCGGCTGCTCTGGCGTGCCCGCCTCGCCATTTCTGGGCCAAAAGGCCCCATCAAGACGATGGTTTGTCGCTTTGAGCTCCGGCGCGTCAAAACGGTAGAGCGCATCCCCAGGGGAATCGGGCCCGAGCGAGGGAGATGGCGCACCCGCCGCCGGCAGCAGCAGCGCGATCAAGTCCGGCGCGCTTTGAAAGAGCCCGCAGAACCAGTGATCGGTTTTCAAGCCCCACCCACTGACACCGGCCAGCCCTCCCCATCCCAATCACGCCACAGTACACCTGTACTGGCTTGTGGCGCTTCCGTGCTTTCACGGGTTCCCCGCCAAGCGCCTGCGGCGGGTATCAGTTCCCCGGATCAAGCCCCCTCCCAGCGGGCACCGCCACCCCAGCTGAATCAATCAGTGAAGAGCCGCCTCAATCCAGCACAAATCACTGGCCTGGCCGGCCCCAACTCCCTTGGTTTTGGTGGGGGTTTTCACCGTGTCAGCCGACATCGAAAACTGGGCCAGCGCCGACACCAAAAGTGAGCCACCCGGAAGCGATGGGGGAGCCATTGCCGGCCGCGTCAGCGGCGGGTCATGGCGCTTCCTTGCAACGGTCAGCGGCGGCGCAGAAACGATCGACAGCGGGTGTGGGCTTTGGGTTGGCCAAGGCGGCCAATGCCCATACAGCAGGGGGGTTGGTCGCGCTGGAGGGCGTGATGGAAACCCCAGAGGAGGTGGCGGTGATGCGCCAGCTGCTGGAGAGGGGCTGGAGCCGGCGGCGGATCGCGACGGAGCTGGGCATCTCGCGTCACACGGTGTGTCTATACCTGGCCCTGGGGGAATGGCAGCCGTACAGCACCGCGAACCGTTCCGGGCAGCTCGACGACCATCGGGAGTGGCTGCAGCAACAGTTTGAGCAGCACCACGGCAACGCCGAGGTGCTGCGGCAGGAGCTGTTGAAACAGAAGGGGATCAGTGTGAGCCAGCGAACGGTGGAGCGTGCGGTGCAGCCCTGGCGGCAGGCGCTGCGGCAGAGCGCTCAGGCGACCGTGCGCTACGAGACCCGGCCCGGAAAGCAGCTGCAGGCTGACTTTGGTGAGCTTTGGGTGCCGATCGGCGGGGTGCGGACCAAGGTGCATTTCTGCGTGCTGACCCTGGGGTACTCCAGGCGGCAGGTGATCCGGGTGTACCGGCAGCAGCAGCAGCGCCATTGGCTGCAGGCGCTGGAGGAGGCCTTCCGCTTCTGGGGTGGGGTGCCCGAGCAGGTTCTGGTCGATAACGCCCGGGCGCTGATCAGCCTCAACAACCCCAGAACAGGAGAACTGGTGATCAACCCCACCTTTGCCGCCTTTGCCCGGCACTGGGGATTCACGCCCAAGGCCTGCTGGCCGCACCGACCGCAGACCAAGGGGAAGGACGAGCGCGGCGTGGGCTATGTGAAACGCAGTGGCCTTGCTGGACACCGCTTTGACACCTGGGGCCAGATGGAGAACCATCTGGAATGGTGGAACCGGGAGATCGCCGATCTGCGCATCCACGGCACCACGGGCGAGCAGCCGCTGCTGCGTTTCCAGCGTGCTGAGGCCGGGGCGCTGCTGGCGCTGAATGGCAAACCGTCGTATCTGGCGGAGCAGGAGTTCAGCCGTCGTGTCGCCAAGGATTGCTGCGTCCAGGTGGAGGGCAACTGGTACAGCGTGCCTGCCGCGCTGGTACGTCAGAACGTGATGGTGCAGATCCGCGATCAGCAGGTGCTGATCCGCCAGGGAGGCCGGATCGGGGTCCCCACCATTTCCGGGCCAACAAGCCGGCCCGGAAATGGTGGGGTGCCCCTCGTGGCGCGCCATAGCCGCCAGGCGGCGAACCATCGGATCCGCCAGGTGATCGCCGGGCACTGGGCTGGATTGGTGCCGCAGCGGGCGATCGAGGCCGCTGCCCAGAGCGAGACCACCGGCATGGCGGAGGTGGTGGCGCTGGAGTCAGTGCGGCGCTCGTCGCTGGCACGGCCCCTGAGCGACTACGCGGCTGTTGTCGCGGAGGTGGGCTGATGCCACGCAGCACGCAACAACCACCGGCGCCATCTCGCTCTGGCATGACTGCCGCTGAACTGGCCGAGATCCAGCGGCTGGTGGAGGATCTCGACGGGATGCTCAACTGGCTGCGGCTGGGCGCGATCCGCGAGCAGCTGGACGGACTGTTGGAGGAAGCCGCCAGGCGGCAGCTGAATCTGCGCGAGGCCCTGGCCTGGCTCTGCGCCGCCGAGGTGGCGAGCAAGGAGCAGCGGCGGCTGTCGATGGCGATGACGATCGCCCACTTCCCGTTCGTGCGGACGCTGGAGGGATTTGAGTTCGAGGCCCAGCCCTCGATCGATCCGGGCAAAATCCGTGATCTGGCCACCTGCCGCTGGGTCGCTAATGGCGACAACGTGGTGCTGCTCGGCCCACCGGGAGTCGGCAAGACGCACCTGGAGGTGGCGCTAGGCCGAGAGGCGGTGGCCCGTGGCTACATGGTGCAGTTCACCACAGCGATGGAGTTGCTCGGCGCCCTGGTCAAGGCGCAGCAGCAGGGAACGCTGGAGATGCGGCTGGCTCAGTACGCCAAACCGAAACTGCTGATCATTGATGAGCTGGGCTACCTGCCGCTCGATCCTCCTTCATGGCTTTGTTAAAAAGTCGGGCAAGATGCCGCCAGCAGAACTCAAAACCGCAAAAGCACGTCTTGCGCAACTGCGAGGATCAAAATGATTGACCGGCAACATGTTGGCAGCAACTTTGATGATTTTCTCCGCGACGAGTGCCTCCTTGATGACGCTGAGGCAGTGGCCGCAAAGCGTGTGGTCGCATTTCAGATCGCTCAAGAGATGAAGCGCGCTCAGCTTACTAAGACTGAGTTGGCACAACGCATGAAGACGAGCAGACCGGTAGTAGATCGTCTCCTAGATCCCACAAATCGCTCGGTCACTCTCTCGACACTCGGTAGGGCAGCATCAGCAGTAGGCAAGACTCTCAAAGTAGAACTTACGTAATAGCTTGCCCAACAACAAGATTCAGCGAACGGTACCAGTGACTTTTCACTTACCTCGAAATCCTGTCCGCACTGATTTGGAGCGTTAGCCAGAGCAGGGGGATGCGCAGAAGTCGCGAACGTGGTTACAATGTGATCACGCCTACAGGCTGTGGTCGTGGTTCGAGCGAAACTGGTAAAAATTGGCAACTCGAGAGGGGTCCGTCTCGCCAAGCCGCTGCTTGAAGTTGCGGGGCTGGCTGACGAAGTCGAGATTGAGGCGGCTCCAGGGGTGCTAACCATCAGGCCATCGGCTCAACCGAGGACTGGCTGGGCAGAGGCGGCATCGTCCTTCCAGTCGGAGGAACTTCTCGCTGAGATGAGCTCCACATGATTTGATAATGAAGAGTGGTCTTGGTGACTGAAGAACACGTCTCAAGAGGCGATATCTTCCTTGCCGCGTTGAATCCCACTCGCGGATCTGAAATCAGAAAGACAAGGCCTTGCGTCATCGTGTCGCCGGACGAACTAAATTCTCACCTAGGCACATTCATCGTTGCGCCACTCACAACAGGCGCTCACCCATACCCTTTTCGTGTGCGTTGTACGTTTGATGGTAAGAACGGTCACGTTGTAGCTGATCAGCTGTGGGCTGTAGATAGGGAACGTCTCCTCAAGCAATTGGGGAGACTGTCGGAGACTACGCTCAATGAGCTGCTGGGTGTTCTTCAGGCGATGTTCGCTGTGTAGAGGCCTGGCTAACACAGCCATGCACTTGACACGCCCCCTTCAGTTTCCCGCAGCCCAACGAGATCCCAACATTCCCCAAGAGGAAAGAAGGAAATGAAAGAGTTCATCGAGACACGCGAGGTGACGCAGAAGACCTACTGCCGAGCTGAAACGGACCGAACCTTCTACAACGCATCGCAGCTGACTGGCGGCGTAAACAAGCTTTTGAGCTTTCGCAATGTCACGCCGCTGGACAGGCAAACGGTGGTCAGGATGAACAAGGACACGCTCTACACGGTGGCCCTGGTGGATACGTCCAATGGTGCCACCATCACGGTACCTGACATGCCGGCGGTCCGCTATTTCTCGGTACTGATGCTTGATAACGATCACTATTGTCCGGGCGTCATCTACACGTCGGGCACGCACGAACTGCCTCAGGACACCAAATATCTCGCCATCAATGTTCGTATCCAACACAGCAATCTTGGCGGGCGTAACTCATTGCAATGCCGACGCTTGCATCCTCATCGATGCAGATCTTCAGGATCCTCCTAGCTTGATCGCCCCGATGATTTTAGCCTGGCTAGATGGATATCAAGTAGTTAATGCTGTTCGCGACGATCGAGCGAGTGACAGTCTAATTAAAAGATTAAGCTCTGCTGGTTTCTATTCGCTTTTTATGCGTCTCAGTAAATTGAAAGTTCAGTTTAATGCCTCTGATTTTCGACTCCTCGATAGAGTTGCTATAGATGCTATCCTCGCCTGTCAAGAGAGAGTTCGCTTCTCTAAAGGGTTCTTCGCCTGGGTTGGGTTTCGGCAGAAAAATGTTTATTTCGTACGTCCAGCTAGGAATTCAGGTCAATCCAGCTGGGGAGTCTGGAAACTTTGGAACTATGCCCTAGACGGGATCTTTAGCTTTTCAACTGCCCCATTGCGAATTTGGGGCTATATTGGAGCTATGGTTACCGTGGCGGCATTTTTTGCCGGCTTAATAGCAGTCGTTCGTGTTCTCTTCTTTGGCATTGATGTTCCGGGCTATGCCTCTATTTTCTTTGCCGTAACCTTTCTTGGTGGATTGCAACTTATAGGTATTGGAATCTTGGGTGAATACGTAGGGCGTTCTTATCTGGAAGCAAAACGAAGACCCCATTACCTGATTCGTAATATTGTTAGGGTCTGATAGTGAAACGAGGCTTTTGGTTGTGGATCAGAAAGCAGCGTCTTGTTCGATTTAGTGCAGTAGGGCTGATTTCCACTTTTGTCCATGCCAGCCTATTGATTTTTTTTCTGGAAATTTTTAAGTTCTCCAGTTCCAAAGCCAATTTGATCGGCTTCTTGATCGCCTTTACCGTCTCGATGGCAGGCCAGCAACGCTTCACTTTTGGTGACCGATTGCAGGGAAGTCACCTCAATGCTCTTGGGCTGCTTATTCTGTTACTAGTTAATTCAGCAGCTGCTTTCGGGTTTGGCTTGCTTGTGAAAGGGGGTCTCGTGATTGTGCTTCCTTTAATTCCAGCCGCTATTAATTATATCTTGCTTTATCTGTTCAGCGGTAACTCACGCTTTAAATATTGAGCGGTATAAGTGCGGCGCCAGCAAGGAAGGGTTGTCGCTGCTTCTAGAAATCCCACCGAAGACTCGTTGCCTTGGCCTGGCTGTAGGCCGTGCTGGCTTCGGTGCCTGATCAGTGTCAGGCCGCCCAGATCTCATCCAGCTGCAGCTGCAGTGCTGGAAACTCAGGTCCGGCCTCCAACACCGCAATCCCTTCAAATCGCTGTGAATCACCGCTGGCGGACCAAACCTCCACAGCCTGCTGGTGGGGAATGAACAACCAGCCGAGGCGGGCACCGTTGGCCTGGTAGGCAGCCATTTTGCTGCGCAGGGCCGTTAAACCTCGGGGGCTTTCGTCGCTGGGGCTAGCCAGTTCGACCACCAGATCCGGGCAGAGGGGGGCAAAGCCGCGGCGCTGCTCGGGGGTCAGCGCCTGCCAACGATCGAGACGCACCAAGGAGGCGTCTGGGCTGAGCACGGAGTCGTCGGGCAGGCGGAAACCCGTGGAACTGCCGAACACCTTCCAGCCACCCTGCTGGTCTGCCCAGAGCAGCATTCGCATCTCAATGCGCTGGGCTAACTGCTCTGGGTTGAGCTGCTCGGTTGCGAGTGGGCTGGCAGAGATGGCCATCGCTCCAATCCCTGGGGTTCTTTCATTTTAGGGCGCAGGGCTGCCTAAAAGTTTGATCAAGGCCCCTTTGCCGTCATCGTCACGCCTCCCAAGGCCAGCATCCCTGGATGTTTTAAGAAACCCTTTGCGGATTGAGCGGTAGCCACCGCGCTTGAGCAGGTATGGCCTCCGGCCTACTACCGCAAACACCGGGACGCCATTCCGATTGGCGTAGCGATGGGCATCCTCGCCGAGCTGGACATCGCGGGCCCAGTGCCACTCGTTTTTCGATGCTCCAGCCCTGCCGGATCAGCCGCAGCAATGCTTCTGGCGCTGTTCTCAGGCTGCAGCTGTCATGCAGAGGGGCTTGGTGATCGACCTGAACAGCCGACTCGCCATCCTGCCAGGCTCTTCATCATGGATGCTGATTTCGATGGCCTGGATGATGTGGAATTTCTGCGCTGCACCTGATCGAGGCTTGCAATGGCGAGAGGACCGGACCAAGCCAGCCCCAGCGCCCAAACCCGACACCGTGCTGGCCGAGCTACGCCCCCCATGCTTTCACCCCCAACCAAGCCTGCACTTCTGAGCAGACTGCACCGCAAACTCCAAAGACACTGGTGGCGTTGGCGCTCTCTGGCGCGCCGTTCGAGCATTCGCGCCCATCTGGCTCGGCGCCGGGCCCAAGGGGCTCGCTTCCAGGCCTACCCGGAGCTGCTGCTGGCCCTGCAGGCCTTCAACAAAGACTTCCTTTTGCAGCGCAGCCTGCAGCCGTTTCTCGATGGCGGCCTGCGCCACCTGCTGGTGTTCGCCGATGGCTGCTGCGATCGCACCGCCGCCACGGCCCATCGCCTGCTCTCCGGCCCCGAGCACCTGGTGATCGCCGCCAACGATCGCCATG
>NZ_JBSYHW010000087.1:0-8575 GCF_056108345.1 Cyanobium sp. NIVA-CYA 375
GAGGAGAGCACCCCAGAGCTGCTGCTGCGCAGTGGATCTGGGGTCTAACAGCAGCTGTTAGAAGGCTGTTAGAACCGCTCCGGCCTGTTGGACGGGCCCGGGCAGGCCAGCAGCAGCAGCCAGCAGCCCTTGAGTGGATAGGCAGGAGCGGGCTCGCTCGGCACCGGTAGCGCGACTCACGACGGCAGGGAGCAACCCTTGGCAACGTGGCTATGCTTTCGGGAACGCAAATACACCGCATCTCATTCGCGTTGGCATTGCTTTTCCCTCTGCAGGTGTTGTTTACGCGTGGCTGCCGGACACCCTCCCGCTGCTGATCCCAGCGCTCTTGCGCTGCTGGAGGCTCGCCAGCTCGATCCCATAGAAGCCCTGCGCACTGCTGCTTCTGCAGAGGACGCCGACGGCCGGCCCTTGGGCGAGACGGTGGGCGTTGACCCCAGCCGCCCCGTAGGCAAGGGCAATCCACCGCGGCAGAAGCGTGGGGCAATCCCAGTCCCTAGACCCAGCCGACTGGAGATCGAGCGACGCATCGCAGAGTCCCAGCTTTGGATCGCTCAGCGATTGCCGCTGGTACAGATCCTCGAAAATGCTGGTGAGAAATGGGGGGTCCGCAACAGCCAGACGGTGAACCGCTACCTCAACCTCGCCCGCGAGCGGATGGTGGAGGAGCTGATCACCGACCGCCGCCGGCATCAGGCAGAGCAGATCTTTGCCCTCAACGAATGCGCCCGCCGGGCGATGGATTCCGAGCAGTTCAGCGCTGCCGTGGGTGCCTTCCGGGTGATTGCTGAAATCGGCGGCCTGCTGCGCGCACCGATCAAGCCACCGGAGCCGAGGGCATGAGGGCGATCACGACAGCAGCGCCTATGCCACAGGCCGCACCGCTGTTTCCACCGGCACCGGCCCAGCACGACTGGGGCGGCCTGCTGCTTAGCGAGCTCGACCCCTGGGGCGACGCCGGCCTGCTGCACCTGCCCACAACCACCACCCCAATCCAGGCGGAACCCCAGACCTTGCGCAGCTTCATTGCCGAGGCCTACCCCCGCTATGGCTTCCACCGCTGGGCTGAGGTGCTGATCGAGCTGCTGCAAGCCGTGGCCGATGGCCAGCTCAGCCGCTTGATCGTCACCTGTCCTCCCCGCCTCGGCAAAAGTCTCCTGGTCTCCAAGCTGTTCCCGGCCTACTTCCTGCAGCGCTACCCGTACCTCTTCTCGGCGATTGCCTCGTACTCGGCCGAACTGGCCTATGCCCACTCCCGAGAAGCGCGCCACTTCTACCGGGTGACCGGTCATCTGCTGGCCCGCGATTCGGCTGCTGTTGGGAACTGGCTCACCCGTCAGCGCGGTGGCTGCATTGCTGCCGGCGTCGATGGCCCGTTTACCGGCAAGGGCTACAGCCTGGGGATCATCGATGACCCCTACAAGGGCCCCGGTGATGCCGCCAGTCCTGCTCTGCGGCAGAAGCTGATCGACTGGCTGCGCTCGGTCTGGCTCACCCGCGCCGAGCCAGCCATGGTGCTGGGGCCAGACGGCAGGGAGCAGCCGAATCTTTCGGCTCAGGTGGTGGTGCTCACCCGCTGGGACCACCAGGACGTGATCGGCTGGCTGTACGAGCAGGAGCTGGGCGAGGCGCCGCAGCAGTGGACCGTGCTGGATCTACCCGCTGTTGCAGAAGAGCCGGCTGAACGCCCCAAGCTGCCACCCACCTGCTCCTTGATCCCCGACTGGCGCAAACCGGGAGAGGCGCTATGCCCGGAGCGGTTTCCCCTGTCGGAACTGATCAAGATCCGTGCCCGCCTTGGCGCTTACTGGTGGGCGGCGCTGTATCAGCAGCGGCCCAGCCCGGCGTCGGGCTCAATCTTCCTGAGGCAGTGGATCCGGCCGCCCTTCCCCCGCGAGGAGGCAGGAGCGGCCACTGGCCGCCAGCGGCGGTACGCCCTACTGGCTCTCTCCTGTGATCTGTCCTTCAAGGGGGAGGCAGAAAGCGACTACTGCGGTTTCTGCCTGGCCGGCCTACTGGCACCACCACCGAGATCGCTCAATCCGCGCACAGGCGAACACGAGGGGCTGCCTCAGAGCACTGCCTTGGAGATGGAAGTGCTCTGGGCCGCCCGGCACCGCTTTGGCCTGCCGGAGGTGATCCGCTTCCTGCTGGGCTGCCTGCAGGCGCTGGAGCAGCAGGGCCTGCGGCCCAATGCCGTGCTGATTGAGGACGCCGCCAACGGCCCAGCGGTGCTGCAAACCCTCCGGCGCCGCGTACCGGGGATGCTGCCGATCACTGCAAGAGGCAGCAAGGAAACCCGCGCCCATGCCGTCGCCCCCCTGGTGGAAGCAGGACAAATCCGCTTTCACCACCGCGCCCAGCCCTTGGTGGAGGAAGCGATCCGCTTCCCCAAGGGCAGCAAGGACCTGGTGGATGCCTTCTGCCACGGCGCCCTCTGGCTGGAAGGCCGCTATTGGAAAGCCCAGGGCATCCAGCCGGTGGTGACGCCACTGCTGGTGAGCCGGTGATGGAGGAGGAAAGAAGGCGATGACGGGTGCAGTGATGGCAGCCCCTGAGCAGTCGCCCCAGCAGGCTCTGGCGCTTGTGGATGGGCAACCAGAAGTGCTTCAGCTGTCGTTGGCGATCACGGTGGTGCTGGTGGGAACGACTTCCGGTGCGTCGCGGATGCTGCGGCAACGCCGCTACCGCCCGCCGGCTTGTTGTGCGCGAGCGGGGCAGCTGGAGATCAAATGGGCAGAGCCTGCTCGGCATCCGCCGAGGGCTCCGGCCCGTCAGGCTTCGCTCGACCGGCCGCGGCGTCAGCGTCCCGTGCGGCCCCATGCCGCTGCCGACGCTCTGGCACTCGAGCACATGGATCTGGCGGAGAAGATCGCCGGTAACTTCGCTCGCCGCACTGTTCACCCCAAGGAAGACCTGCTGCAGCTGGCGATGATTGGGCTGATCAAAGCGGCCCGCCGCTACGACCCTTCACGGGGACCATTTCGCCCTTATGGACGCACCTATGCAAATGGGGAGATCACGCATTTTCTGCGGGACAACGGCTTCTTGCTCAAGGTGCCGCCGACGTGGCGGGAGCTGCATGCGCGGGGGCAGCGACTGCTTGGGTCCGGGGCCAGCGTTGTTGTCATGACTGAGCGGCTTGGTATCAGGCGGGAGCTGTGGCATCAGATTGTTGAGGCCTGCTCGGTCAGGGTGGTAGCGCTCCCATTGGAGTAACGAAGAAGTCAAATTGTAGAGAAAGCTCTTCAGAAGGAATCCCTGATCGAAAGAAACTGCTTTGCTCGATAACTCGGTTAGGCGCTAAAAATATTCCGCGTATTTTGCTAAGCCGTTATAAAGACTTGACTTGCGAGTCCTTCGAGATGCGTCAGCGGCACTGGAGATGCGATAAAACATTCTCCGTTGTTATCCTGCTTTACAATATATCCGATCAATAGATTGTTGTCACCAGGTAGCGCAAAGTAGAAGGGACCTTCGCGGGCGTCGCCCTCCCAGCCAATCGCCTTGAAAGCCTCCTCTGCTTGGGCCTTGAGCTCGCCAACCTGCTTGCAGGCTGTAGCCAAGCTGTCCCAATCTTGCCAGCAGGAATCCCACATGGCTTTGAATAGCTGCTCGCCGGTAATAGCGCCGAGCCAAAAATCAATTGGGCAAGTGCTGTAACAGTATAGCTTCATGATTGGTAGCGCTTATCAATGGCTAGATTTTGTCTATGTTATTTCCACCGCATCCCAACCCCTCTAGTCATTTTCTTGCAGGCAACTCAGCTGATTCATATTGAATTTTAGCCCTATTGGACGGTAGTGGATCTGGTCCGGGTCAGCCCTGGTCCACGGATCTGCAGTAGCACCCGCAAGGAGCCAAAGGGTTCATTTCGATTCGAAATTCATGCGTGCCTCGGCCGCCCGGCAATCCAGCAAACCATTGCAGATTTTGCAGCCCTTCGCTCTTGCCGTGTCGCTGGCGCTGGCAAGAGCTGAGATCCAATCAGGGTCCAATGTCCACCAACAGCCGACCAGGACACACTTCCGCTACCAGGCTCAGGACCTCTGCGAACCACAACGATCCCCCCTGGCTGGAACACCCCACCCTCTCTGGCCTGCGCGACCGACTCCAACTGGTCTACGACTGCTGGACCCTGCTCGAACTCCCCGACGGCACCAGCCGCCGGCCGCTATATCTCCCCCGCGGCATAGAAGAACCCGAGACCTGTTATCTCAAGCGGTTGGAGGCAGCAAGACCCACCGGCTTCTACCGCGATGCCCTGCGCACCTACGCCGGGATGCTGTCGCGTTTGGTCTGGCAGGAGCTGCCCGATTCCTTGAGCCGGGTGGCCACCGATGTCGATGGACAGGGAACCGATCTGGGGGTGTTCCTGTTCCTTGCTGACCTGCTCACCCTGCGCGATGGCGGCTGCCTGATCCTGCAGCTGCCGCCCCAGCACCGCTGGCCCTCAGAAGGTGACCGGCTGGAAGCACTTGCCAAGGGTGACCGACTCTCCCTGCCGCGGCTGCAACTGGTGCCCCGAGGCGACCTACTCAACTGGCGCCTCCCTACCGATTCCGCCAGTGCTGCTCCGGCATCGGGGCCAGTGGAGATCGTCTGGCGGGAGCCGCGCCGCCAGGCCCTGCCGCCCCGGTTCGCCAGCGGCAATGCGGCTGTACCCACCGTGCTGATCGATGCCCACGGCGGTCTGGTGCCGGATCCACAAGCCTGGCTGTACCGCAGCCTTCTGGTGACGGATGACGGCCTGGTGCTGAGCAGCTGGCAGGCCAACCCCAACCCCGGCGCTGTCGATGGTTACGACGTGGTGCCGGTAGGGGAGCCTTCGCTGCTGCCCCAGCGTTTTGACCTACCGGCCCTCTGGTATTCGGTGGATGGCACCGCCTTTGGCGAAGGCGATCTGCCCCACCTGGGTCTGGCGCACCAGTACCTCAACCACTACCGCTGCCGCAGCGAATACGAAGACCTCCTCTCCCGCACCGCCCTGCCGGTGGGCGTACGCACCGGCTTGGTGGATGCCTACGGCTTCCGCCGCAGCGACGGCGCCCTGTGCTCGGGTTCGGCCACCGGTGGCGCAGAAGGACAGCGCCCCCAGCGCCTGGTGCTCTCCACCTCCTCCTTCATGGACCTGCCCGAGGGGGCCACGTTCCAGTGGGTCGAAATCGAGGCTCGTTCTCTGGCGGAGCACCGGGCCTACCTGCAGCAGCTGGAAGAAGCCATGCGCCGCGACGCCCTGATCCCGGCTGGCGGCCATGGGCCAGCCCGCACCGAGCTGGAGATTTCGCTCACCGCCGGCCAGAGCTTTGCGGTGCTGCAGTCACTGGCGGGCCAGAAGAGCTCGATGCTCAGCACCCTGCTGCATCAGTGGACCCGCCTCACCGGCGAAAAGCTCTCCGACACGCCGGCCTGCAGCGTGGAGATTTGCCCATTGGTGCCGCCGCAGCCGCCGCGCAAACCCCAGCCCTCGGTGCAGGAGTGGCTTGTGCTGCATGAGCGTGGGGTGGTCGACGGGGCCGAGCTGCGTCAGCAGCTGGGACTGGGCGAGATCACTGGGGGCAGCTGAGCTGGCAACGGAGGGCATGACCCAGTCCTCCTCACCCACCTGCACTTGGCGCCCAGGCGACGCAGAAGCCCTGCGCATTGCTCTCTCGATTCCTGTCAGCTCACCCTCTCTCTCTGCCCTGAACCGGGAGATGGCCCAGCTGCAGACCCACTACCCCACGGGGGTGTGCACTGCCCAGGTCCACCTCGATGCCATCGCGGGCCTGGATCAGCAGCTGGCGGTACTGACCCCGGTGGACGTGAACAGCCCGGTGCGCATCCGGCGCAAGGGCGTAGCCGGTGGCGTCGTGCCCAACCCGCTGCCGCTGAGCAAGTTGGCGGTGGTCGACTACGCCACCGAGCTCCTGCTGGAAGAAACCGAGAGCGAGTGGGACCCCGCGGGGCCGTCACCGGCAGTGGTGCTCAACCGGCAGCGCAGTCAGCACACCGGCCAGCTGGCGCTGCTGCTGCCAAGGCTGCAGAACTGGCGCCAGTGCAACACCGATCCCTTCCAAGGATCACTTGTGCGGGGTTGAGCGATGGAGCAGCCCCTCTCGCCGCTAAATCAGGGCCTTAACCCTGTGCGTGCTGCAGGGCAGTGGGGCCAGCTGGTGGGATTGCCAGCGGCCAGCCCGGCAATCGACAGCCGGGTGGCTCAGCCCCTTGCTGCGCCTCTTTGGCTGGCCCTGCAGCCCTACGCCAATGCCCGCCTCTGCCTGTTTGAGGTGGACCGTCCCGAGAGCCGCAACCCGGTCCCCATCCGCCGTCATGTGATCGACTGCTTCCTCGAGCAGCAGGGAATTGTTGGCGGCTACAACGACACCGCCCTCACCGACCCTGGCGATGTGCTGCTGCGGGGCTACCTCTGCCGCTCAGCGATCCTGCCGGTGAGCACCAGCAACACCTTCGACTGGCTGGCGGCCGAGCTCGATTGGGCCACCCCCGGCTTCCGCGACGAAGCACCGCTGCCCTGGGACCCAACGCTGCTGGGCACGGTGCAGGCCCCCTGTCAGGGAGTGATGTGGCTGGGGGACCTGGCCCAATTGCGGCCCGAGGGTGGTCTGCCATCTGGAGGTCGTGCCCAGTTCGCCGGCTGCCTGGTGCAGCACTTCGGGGCGGACTACGGCCCTGGCGGCATCGGTTTATTGGTGCAGCCGCTGCTGGGGGAAGCGATCCAGCTGGTGCTTAGGCCCCACAGCGTGCTGGTGCTCAGAGCTGGCGACAGCTTGAACCTGATCGCCGAGCGCTACGGGACCACCGTGGCCACCTTGCGGCGGAGCAACCCCCAGCTGGAAAGCACCCAAACGATCACCGCTGTTGAGGGTGATTCGTTGGCGGTACTGGCTGGCCGCCACGGCACCACGGAAAGCAAGCTGCGCAGCCTCAACCCGGTGCTGCAGCTGAGCCAGCCCAATGTCACAGGCGAGGGCGAGACCTTGAGCAGCGTGGCGGCCGAGCAGAACCTCACCCTCTCCCTGCTGCGCGAGTTCAACCCGGAGCTGAGCAACTGGCCCAGCGATGAACCTCTGCCGGCCGGCACCACCCTGCTTCTGCCCATCTATCGCTCCACCACGCCGATCCCAGCCGGGATGCAACTGCTGGTGCCGGGTTATCTGCCCTCCACCCAGCTGCCAGCGGGGGAGTGGATCTATCTGCCGGCGAGGCGCTCGGCTCCTGCTGTTGAGGAGGGTGTGGAGTCTCTGGACTAAAAGCCGGAGGAGGCCTCAGGCACTCAACGGCCAATGCTCCACCCGGCCAGGGCAGGAATTAGTAGGAACGTCTCGGCATCGATGAGGTGGTTTTGGTCGTCGATTGCCATCATGCCGCCGTGGGCGCAATCAAGCAGCCGCTGAGTCTCTGCAGCTTCTGCCGTGCTGGCATTGAGCACTACCGCCTGATTGCCCTTCACGGCTCGGATCAGGGACAGGGCGTCTTCCAGCTGGCGCGGGAGGAACACCAGCAGCTGGGCACAGCAGGACGGGCTGGCGGTCTCCACGGCCGCTGCCAGGGAAGGGAAATTGGCCAACAGAGATAGAGACAACTGTCTAATGGGTTAATTCACTAGGGTCGTCATTAACCATGCACCAATTGACTGGCTGCCATCAAGGATGACAGCCAGCGATGCGAAGTGAACTGATCAGCTAGGGCTAACGGGGTATACAAGGCGAGCAACCGCCGCACCCAAGGCTATGCCAAACTCATGGTCTGCCCGATAGTGAATTCCGGCCCACATCCTGGCAAGTCCGGAATTGTCTGCCAACTTGTCGAGTTCATCTGAGTCAGCGCTATCGGGGAAGAAGCGTTTAAGTCTTTCGGCAGTAGCCCCCCCCCCCCCCCCCCCTACGGTGCTGTGACCGGAGGGGTAAGTGGGATGGCGCGGCACGCCAGAAAAGCCATTGGGGTTATCAATAGGGGTACCTGAATCGTCTTCGCCATAGATAACTGTAAGACGATCTGTGACTTCTGTTGGCCTAGGCTTGAGACGGGAGGCAGGTTCAATCCACTTGTAAAGCCATGCTGCAAGCAGAGCTGCTGAAATCGCTGCATTGAGGGCAGCCCATATGAATTCCTACTCTGTTGGTGGTTTGCCGTGTTTCTTGAGAAGAACACTCAGAGCCATCCACCCACCCAAGTAGGGGCGTGTCATTTTCAAACCATCGGGCCAGATCATTACCGTCTGTATGTTTGGACCACCTGCCTTGTGTTGATCCTTGAATCTTGCCCGATCGGTATCCCTCGCCTGAAGATAATCATAGAGTTTAAGACGCGGATGACCATTGAACTCATAACCGATCTCATTGGCGCAGCGCCTGCCCTGAAGGAAGATCAGTTCATCTAATTCAGCGACTACTTCCTCCCTTGTCCGAGGGAAGGGATGCTTGGCGATCAGAGGTTCTCCAACTGATCGGATTTCCTGAATGCCAGGGATGTGCAGGTGCGATCCAGCCAGTCCTAAGGCGCCATAAGGGTATTCCTGAGGACCCCTTAATCCATAGACAGGAAGGCGCCAAGGCAAGTTTCCTCTATTTAA